>PWZC01000192.1 GCA_003567615.1 Gemmatimonadota bacterium
ATGGGTGGACACCTCCATCGGGCCTATATCGGCAACTCGCTGGACGTGTACCCGGGCGAGGACCGGAGTCGCGGCGTGGTGATCGTGCAGAGTGGGACCACCACGTCCCGACGCGGACGAGCGCGTGAGCGGGCGAAGACCACCTTCAACCTGATCCGGGTCCGGGAAGACCGCCTGGAGGTGGTTCATCACATGCACTTCCGCGAAACGGGGGGCTTCGCGCCCTTCTCCGTCCACTCCTTTCCCCGGGCACCGAGGCTCTTCTTCAGCAAGGCCCCCCACGTACCGGAAGAGGTGGATCTGGCGGGGAGGCGGCCATGAGAGCTCCGCCGGGGATCCTGATTCTTCTCCTGGCGGTCCTTTCCATCCTCCCCGTTGGCGTCGAGGGCCAGACGCCCACCCGCCCGGAGGTGACCTCACTTCGCTTCGAGGGAAATGAGACCTTTCCGGATCGAATGCTCCGGAACGCCATCGTCACCCGGGAGACCTCCTGCCGTTCCTTCATCCTGGCGCCCTTCTGCTGGGGCGGAGCCGAGTTCGCCCTGGACCGGGCCTTCCTCACGCCCCGGACCTTCCGGGACGACCTGGCGCGAGTGCAGCTCTTCTACTACGTCCGTGGCTTCCGTGAGGCCCAGGTGGACACCACCATGGCGCGGACGGATGACAACCGGGTGGACATCACGTACCGGATCGTGGAGGGACGACCCATCCGAATCGTGGGACTCGACGTGGTGGGCTACGACGGGCGGGCGGGACGTCCCGCCGCCGACCTGGGCCAGGACCTACCCATCCGCGTCGGAGAGCCCCTCGACCTGAACCGGTTGGACTTCGCCCGGGATACCCTGACGCAGCGGATGCGGAACCGTGGCTACGCCCACGCCGATGTGCTCCGGAACATCGACATCGACCGGGAGACGTACGAGGCGCGCGTGGAGTACGACGTCTTCAGCGGCCCGTTGACCCGGATGGGCGAGATCACGGTGGAGGGGAACGTGGAGGTGGCCGAGAGCGTCATCCGCCGGATGTTGCCTTTCCGGGAGGGGACCGTCTACAGCCAGGAACTCATCTTCGAGGCCCAGCGGAACCTCTACAACCTGGACATCTTCCGTCATGCGTCCATCACGCAGGATCTGGAGCATGAACCGGACAGCCTGATTCCCCTCCGGGTGCAGGTGAACGAGGGGAACACGCACCGGGTCCGGACCGGGGCGGGGTGGACCACCGCCGAGTGCTTCACCGGCGAGGCCCGCTGGTCCTCCCGCAACTTCCAGGGGGGAGCTCGGCGCATGGTCCTGCGAGGTGCCGTTTCCAACGTGGCGGCGCTCCGCCTCGAGGACTCCATCTGCTCCGGTGCCGGAAGCGCCGAATATGGGGAACTGAACTGGGTGGTCTCGGCCGACTTCACCCAGCCCTTCATCTTCTCACCCCGGAATGCACTCTCCGCCTCGGTCTTTGCCGAGCGCCAGTCGCTGCAGGACGTCTTCATCCGCCAGGCGCTGGGATTGAACCTGACCCTTACCCGGAGCATCGGTCGGGGCACACCCCTCAGCGCCTTCTACCGACCGCAGCTCGCGAGCCTCGCGGCGGCGGAGGTGTTCTTCTGCAGTAGCTTCCTGGTTTGTGACCCCCAGGAGATCGACGTCCTGGTATCATCCAATTTCCTGGCTCCGGTGGGCCTCTCCTTTTCCCGGGATCGAACGAATCGCGCCTTCTCGCCCACAGGAGGCTACTCGGTAGCCGCGGATGTGGAGTACGCCTCGTCCATCACGGGCTCGAACTTCGATTACGAACGGGTGGTGGCTGAGACCACCCGCTTCTTCGAAATCACCGAGAATCTGGTTCTGGGGGCCCGGATCCGGGGCGGCTGGTTGAACGCCGGTCCCTTCCGCGGACTGGACGTGGAAGAGGGAGAGACTCGGCCGCGCATTGCCCACCCGCAGAAGCGCTTCTACGCCGGTGGCGCCAACTCGGTGCGGGGATACGCCCAGAACCAACTGGGGCCCCGTGTCTGGTCTCCTCCCCTGGAAGACCTGATCTTTCCCCTGGAAGAGGGGGCTGAACCGGTTTGTACACCGGCCGAAGTGGCGGATCGTTCCTGCGATGCCGCCGCCGTGCCCTGGGACGATCGATTCGCCCGTCCTGGAGGCGGAAGCAATCTGGTGGAAGGGAGTCTCGAGTTCCGATTTCCCGTCTTCCAGCCGCACCTGCGCGGTGGTGCTTTCGTGGACTTCGGGCAGGTATGGAACGGGGGCTCCGACGCCACCCTGGGCGATCTGGCCGTGACACCCGGCGTTGGGCTTCGCTACAGCACCCCCATCGGTCCGGTGCGGGTGGACGTGGCCTATCGGCCCCGCCGCACCGAGCGCATTCCCGTCATCACCTCCGGACTCCGGGCCTTCGACCCCGACCGGGATGCACCCGGCGACCGACTTGAGGCCCCGGACGGGACGACCCTGGATTGGGTGGCCGTGGCCGATCTCGCCCTCCTGGATCCGCGATATCGCCTGGAAGATGATCCCGGCTTCTCCTGGCGGCGCTTCCAACTCCACTTCTCCATTGGACAGGCGTTCTGACCATGAGCGAATCTCCACAGGAGACCGGGCGGGACACCGGCAAGGGACGGAAGACCGGCAAGGGACGAAAGACCGGCAAGGGAAGGATCGGTCGGGCGTTCGCCTGGCTCGCCGGGGGCGTAGCGCTGGTGGTATTTCTGGTGGCAGTGGTGGCCTACCTCCTGATCCAGACCCGGCCCGGGCACGAGTTCGTCCTCCGGACCGTCCTGGATCAGGCGCCCCGCTTCCTGCACGGTAGCGTGGAGGTGGGTAGTCTCCGCTCCGACGGACTCCACCGGGGATTCGTGCTGCGGGATGTCACCATCCGCGACACCGACGGGCGACCCTTCGTGGAGGCGGACTCCCTGCGGGTCCGCTACCGGATTCCGGACCTCCTCTCGGGCCGGGTCGGTGTGGGGCCGGTAGAGGTGTGGCGTCCCCGGGTGGTGTTGGAAACGCTTCACGGTCAGGAACGATCCAACGTCGAGCGGATCTTCGTGCCGGAGCCGGTGGAGGGGGAGGTGGAGCCGGATCCCGCCCCTGAGGAGGACCCGTCGGGGATGGATGTCTTCCTCCGGGATCTCTACATCCACGACGGCCACTTCGTCCTTCGCCTCCCGTATGACGGGGAGGACGAGACTCCCCCCACCGCCGGGACCCTCGAGGAGATCGCCGGAGTGGAAGGGACCCATCTCCGGTTTGAGTTCTCGGACATCCAGGGGCGGTTCAGTCG
This sequence comes from Gemmatimonadota bacterium, assembly GCA_003567615.1. Lineage (GTDB taxonomy): Bacteria > Gemmatimonadota > Gemmatimonadetes > Longimicrobiales > Gaopeijiaceae > PWLA01. The sequence goes on from PWZC01000192.1 coordinate 3,286, forward strand.
CCTGGATCTCCTCCGGCCGGGAGTGGATGGAGAGCGGATCGAGGTGGACCGACTCTCCCTGGTGGGCCAGGTGATGGACGAGCCCTTCATCCTGGACGACCTCCGGGGGATCATCGAGCGGACGGGGCCGTCCCTGGCCATGGAGCTGGACCGGCTGTGGCTGCCAGGGACCGAGCTTGCCGGCCGGATCCGGGTCAGTTGGCTGGATCTCGACGCCGGACTTGAACTGGATGTGGCCATGGATGCCCCCGTTCTGCAACTGGCCGACTTCCAGTGGCTCGATTCCCGGATCCCCGACGGTGAGGGAGCCATGGCGCTGGAGGTGCGCGGCCCCCTGGCCCAGTCCCGCTGGCGGATCCGGCAGGCCGACCTCCGGGTGGGGGAGTCGAGGGTCCAGGGGCAACTGGGGATGGATCTGGGTGAGGAGCTCCGCTTCGTGAATGTGGATCTTCAGGCCGACCCCTTCGCCCTGACCCTCCTGGAGCCATGGCTGCCCGAACCGCTTCCCATCCAGGGACGCCTGGCCGGTCGTGTCACGGCGTCGGGACCCCTCCGGGCCCTTCGGGTGAGCGGGCAGGTGACCTGGGACGATCCGGTCCAGGGGATTCCCGCCTCCACGGTGGAGGCCGACGGACTCCTGGCCTTGGCGGAGCCCTTCGGGGTCCAGGAGCTGGAGCTCGCGGTGGATCCCCTGCGGTACGGAACCCTCGCCGCCTTCCTGCCGGATCTGCCTCTGGCGGGGGACGGCAGTCTGATTCTGGATGCCTCCGGTGACATGGAAGCCGGGTTCACCCTCAGCGCCATCGCCACCCATCGTCCCTTCGAGGCAGGCCCCGATTCCCGCGTGACCGTGTCCGGACGTGTGGCGGAGGGACCGGAGGGATGGGATCTCGAGTTGGACGGTCTTCTGGATCCCCTCTCCCTGGATGGGGTGGGGGCGGCTCTGGCCATGGAACTGCCCCTTACCGGGGACGTTGCCGGTCCCATTCGCCTGGCCGGGGTCCTCCGGGATCTGGGCGTGACGCTGGACCTCACCACGGTAGCGGGACAGGTGGAGGCCCAGGGCCGGGTGAACGCCCTGGATCCCAGCTCCAGGGTGGAGGCGCAGGGGCAGGTCCGGGAGTTCGCGCTCCATCTCCTGCTTCCCGACGCCCCGGATCCCACAGTGGTCAATGGGGACTTCGAGATTGCCGGAAGTGGCTTCACCCTGGACACGGTGGAGGGGCGAGCGACCCTCGAGTTGCGGGATCTCCTGGTGGGACCGGCCGAGGTGGACCTCGTCACGGCCCGGCTGCAGGCGCG
>PWZC01000173.1 GCA_003567615.1 Gemmatimonadota bacterium
CCCAAGGGTGAGAGCATCTCAAAGGGCGCGGGGCGCAGGCACCGAGCCGGGAAGGCACAGGACGACGCTGGCCCTCAGTTCATGCGACGCCGGCCCTCAGTTCGTGCGGCGCCGGCGGGAAACCTCGTCCAGGACCCGCCGCTCGTCGTCGGTGAGGGACGAGATCCCGCTGTCCGAAATCTTGTCGAGGATCCGATCCACCTCGTCCAGGAGCTCCTTCTCGCCCATCTTGGAGCCGGTCCGACCCGAGGCGCGACGGCGGCTACCCTCTTCCCGCTCCCGCGACTCCTCGTCCCGGGGGACGATGGCGAGACGTTCGACCCGAGCCGCCTTCTTGAGGGTGTTGAACCCGTCCCCCCACTTCCCGTCGGTGCGAAGGTAGACGAGCCCCGCCAGGAGCCCACCCAGATGGGCGAAGTGCGCCACGCCCCCCCCGGCTCCCCCTACGGCGGAGAAGAAGGTGAGGACGAAGAAAAAGCCCACCAGGTACTTGGCCTTGATGGGGAAGATGCCCCAGAAGTAGATGGGGGCGTTGGGCCAGTACCAGGCGAAGGCCAGCATGAGCCCGTAGATGGCGGCGGAGGCCCCGATGACCGAGGTGCCGAAGGCGAAGAGGAACGAAAGGGCGGCGCCCCCCAACCCGCAGATCAGGTAGTACTTGAGGAAGCGGTCCGACCCCCACCTCTGCTCCAGGGGCGGCCCGAAGAAGAAGAGGACCAGCATGTTCAGGAGCAGGTGCCAGATGTCCCCGTGCAGGAACATGTAGGTCACCGCCCCCCATGGCTTCAGGAAGGACTCCGCCGGCGTGAATCCGAACCAGTTCCAGACGAAGAGCTGCCCCTCCAACCCCACGAACTGCCGAACCAGGACGACCGCAAGGTGCACCACCGTATTGGCGATGAGGAGCCGCTTGACCCAAGGGGTCAGGGAGTACCCGAAGGCGAAGCGTTCGGAGCCGTACGACATCGAATGCGGAGCCGGAGGAGCCGGAGGATCTGAAGTGGCCAGGGGAGAGCGCTCGGGCTCCCTGCTGGCCCGGGGGGTTCAACCCGGGGTCGGTTGTGGGGTTCCGGCCCCGCTTCTGACTTATAGCCGGGGGTAGCGTGCCTGCGCCAGTCGAACGATCCGGTCGCAGAGCGCGGGGAAGTCGATTCCCGCCGCAGCCCCTGCGCGAGGCAGAAGGGAGTTGGCGGTCATTCCAGGAAGCGCGTTGGCCTCCAGGCACCAGATCCCGCCGTCCGCGTCCACCAGGAAGTCCACCCGGGAGAAGTCCCGGAGGAAGAGGACCCGGTGGACCGCCAGCGCCAACTCCTGGAGGCGCAGGGCCAATTCGTCGGGAATTCGCGCGGGAAAGATCTCGTCCGCCATCCCCGGCACGTACTTACAATCATAATCGAAGAGTTCGTGTTTGGGGATGATCTCCCCCACCGGAAGGGCCCTGTCACCCAGGATCCCCACCGTGAGCTCACGTCCCTTCACATAGCGCTCGAAGAGCACCCGGTCATCGTATCGGAGGGCCTCGGTCACCGCCCCTTCAAGCGCCCCCTCTTCCCGGACCAGGGTGAGCCCCAGGGTGGACCCGCCGGAAGGCGGCTTCACCACGAGGGGAAGGCCCAGGCCTTCCACCACCTCGTCCAGATCCACCGGAGACACCCTCCAGGGAGCTGTGGGGATTCCGGCCTGGAGGAAGAGCCGCTTGGACACCTCCTTGTCCATGGCCAGGGTACAGCCGAGCCGCCCGCTTCCGGCGTAGGGCAGGCCCGCCAGCTCCAGGACCCCTTGCAGGGTTCCGTCCTCCCCGGCTCCGCCGTGCAGCGCCGGGAAGACCACGTCCACCTCGTTCAACCCGGGCACCCGCCCGAGGAACCCCAGGTCGCCCCCGTCCAGAAGGCCGGCGTCGGCGCTCCCGGCCTCCATAGTGGGCGCCGCCGCCACACCGCTCTTCAGGAGCCGGACCTCTTCCTCCGGAGAGAGGAGGCCCCGGGACGTATCCACCGCCATGACCTGGTGACCCCGCTCCCGGAGGGCGCGGGCCACCTGCACGCCCGAAGCCAGGGATACGTTCCGTTCCCCGGACGTCCCTCCCATGAGAACTGCCACGCGGAGGGTCATGCCCGCGCCCCGGCCGACTGCGCGCCTGCCCCGTCGTCGACTCCGGATCCGTCATCCTCCCCGTCATCGAGGTGGATCCCCTTCTCTGCCAACCAGTCCTCGTCGAACACCTTGCTCAGGTAGCGCTCCCCCCAGTCGCAGAGGATGGCCACCACCAGGGCGTCGGGATCGTCCAGCTCACGTGCCCGCTCCACGGCGGCGTGGACGATGAGACCGGCGGACCCTCCCACGAAAAGGCCTTCTTCCCGGGTGAGGCGCCGGGTCATCCGGAATGCCTGGGCGTCGGTCACGGTGACGTAGTCGTCCACCACGCCCAGATCCAGGGTCCCGGGGATCTTGTCGCTCCCGAGCCCCTCCACCAGGTAGGTGGACCCCTCCGGCATGGTCCCGCTACGGAAGAATGGCGCGATGACCGACCCTACCGGGTCGACACCCACCACCTGGATCTTCCCATTGCGCTCCTTGAGATAGCGACCCGTCCCTGAGAGGGTCCCGCCGGTGCCGGCGCCGGCGAAGAAGTGGGTGATGCGCCCCTCGGTCTGCTGCCAGAGCTCCGGGCCGGTGGTCCCGTAGTGGGCCCGGGGATTCGCCCCGTTGTAGAACTGGTTCGCCAGGACGGCGCCGGGGATCTCCGAGGCCAGCCGCTCCGCCTGGTTCGTGTAGTGATCGGGGTGATCGGGCGGCACGTCGCTGGGCGTCACCACCACCTCGGCGCCGAAGGCCCGGAGGAGCTTCCGCTTCTCCACACTCATCTTGTCCGGAAGGGTGAAGACGCACCGATATCCCTTGAGGGACGCGGCCATGGCCAGGGCCAGGCCGGTGTTTCCGGAGGTGGCTTCCACCACGGTCCCGCCGGGGCGGAGCCGACCCTCCTCCTCGGCCTCTTCGATGATGGCCCGGCCGATGCGGTCCTTCACCGACCCGCCGGGATTCATGAACTCGCACTTGCCGTACACGGGGGTGCGGACATCGTCCACCACCCGGTTGAGGCGGACCAGGGGGGTCCACCCCACCAGCTCGGTCACGTCGTTATAGGGCCTGCGGTGCCGCTCGCTCATCCGGGGTCGACTCCTCGGGAGGGGGGAAGGGAGCCGGGCGGGATTCCGACTCGCCGAAGCCTCGCACTCAGTCCCGCTCCACCGCCTGCGGGCGGGTGGAGAACTCCACGGGAAGGCTCGCCCACATAGGGCTTCGCTTCCCATTGATCCGGCCCGGCTCGAACCGAAGCTCACGGGCACCGGACCGAGCCGCCTCATCGAGCCCCTCATGCCCTGACGACTCCACCACCTCGATGGAATCCACGGCTCCCTCCTCGTTGACCAGGAGGCGAAGCAGCGCCGTGCCCTCCACCCCTTCATCCCAGAGATCCAGGGGATAGGCGATGGGATCCTCTCCATAGAGGGGGACGGGTTGTTCCAGCTCCGGATCGCCACCGCAGGCGGAGAGCAGCGGAATGGCCACCAGGATGAAGAGGGCGAGGCGGCGGGAAGGGTGCGCCCCATAGCGGGGAGAGCCGGTTCGGCGTTGGGGCCGGCGCCGCATTCTGAACAGGGGGATCATGGGATCTCCGGAGAGGGGCTCTGGTCAACCGGCAACCGGGCCTTCAGTCGAGCCAGGAGGTTCAAGGCCTCCAGGGGTGTGAGGGAATCCAGGTCCAACTCCCGGATACGGGTCACCACCGGGTGCTCCTCGTCGAAGAGGGAGAATTGCTCCCGTGCGATACGGGTCGAGTCCGGGCTGTGCCGCCCCCGGGTACCGAGCCCCCGCCCCGAGCCGGAGTGGGTGCCCTCGAGCTCCACCAGGAGTTCCCGGGCCCGGTCCACCACCGAGGGAGGCAGACCCGCGAGCCTGCCCACCTGGATTCCGTAGGAACGGTCCGCGCCCCCGTCCTCGAGGCGGCGCAGGAAGACGATGGTGTCTCCGGCCTCCTTCACTGCCACGTTCATATTCTTCACCCCGGGAAGAAGGTCCCCGAGCTGGGTCAGTTCGTGGTAGTGGGTGGCGAAGATGGTGGCGGCGCCCACCTGCTCATGAAGATACTCGGTCACGGCCCAGGCGATGGATACCCCGTCGTAGGTGGAGGTCCCCCGTCCGATCTCATCCAGCAGCACGAGGCTCCGGCTGGTGGCCCCGTGGATGATGGCTGCGGTCTCGTTCATCTCCACCATGAAGGTGGACTGGCCCCGGGCCAGATTGTCCGAGGCGCCCCCCCGGGTGAAGATGCGGTCACACACCGGGAGACGGGCCTCGTCGGCCGGTACGAAGGAGCCCACCTGGGCCAGGAGCTGGATCAGTCCCACCTGGCGGAGGATCGTGCTCTTTCCCGCCATGTTGGGACCGGTGAGGATCACCATGAAGCCCTGGTGATCCAGGACCAGGTCGTTGGGGATGAATTCCTCCCGGGGCATCATGGTCTCCACCACCGGATGACGCCCCCCCCGGATCTCCACATCGCGGCCGTCATGAAGGTGGGG
>PWZC01000071.1 GCA_003567615.1 Gemmatimonadota bacterium
CCAGGTCAGGATGGCCCCATCTTCCAGAGCCACGGCATCCAGATTGCCCGGAGCTTCGGGCACGTCATCCGCCTCCCGTTCCGGAGTCGACGGAGAGACCCGGATTCCCAGGGCGATGGAACGTTCGTTGCCCCCGGCGTCGAGGCCGTTCACCTGCAGGGTGTGGCGGCCGATGGAGATCCCGGCGGGAAGCGGGTACGACCCGCTGAAGCTTCCATCCGCTCCCACCATGAGTGCACCGAGAAGGATGGGTCCATCTGGTGAGAAGATGTAGACGGTGGCGGCGGAACCGGGTTCGAACCCGTCACCGCCGCTCTGGATGGACCCCACTTGGTCCACCTCCACCACCGGGTCGGTCTCGGACACGGCAATGGGCTCTCCTTGCTGGTTCAGAGCTGTGACGCTCAGCCGGAAGCTTTCGGACCCTGCCTCCCGCACCTGCACCGTATTGCGGCGGACAACCTCCACCACCACCGAGTCAGGTTGGCCATTCCGCCGGGTCACCACCTCGCCCGGGTCGGGCTCCGGCGTGGCGCCGTCCCCCATGGGAAGGGGAGCCACAGGAACGAAGGTCTCGCCTCCCTGGGCCCATGGACCGAAGCCCCATTGGTTCTCGGCCCTCACCCGGACCTGGTAGGCCCGGTTGTTGGTGAGCTGGTCCAGGGTGAACCCGCGGCTGTCCCGACTCAGGTCGCTTGCGACAGCGATCCAGTCTCCGGACGCTCCGGTCCGAAGCTGCACCTGGTAGCCCATGATGGGACCACCACCGCTGAACAGGGGCGGTGCCCAGGTGAGTCGAATGGTGCGATCGGCCGACGTCCCCGAGAGGTTCTGCGGCGCCGAGGGCCCCGTACCATCAAGGAACACGCCGAGGCTGAGGGTCACCGTAACGCCGGAGGCGTCGGTGCCGGTCACCACCAAGGTGTAGCTTCCGGGCTCGAGACCCGGGGGGATGGGGAAGGCGGCGTCGAAGGTGCCGGTGGATGTGACCGGTGTACTCCCGAGAAGCTCCGGACTCGCCGGGAAGATGGCCACCTGCACCACTGTGCTGGGGAGCAGTCCAGCTCCATCCACCCGAACGGATCCGCCCTCGGCCAGGTGGAGGCGCCCCGCCACAGGAGGCCGCGGAGCTCCATCTGAGCCCAATGCCCTTACACTCATCCGCACATCGGGCGGGATGAGTCCGGTGACCCCGTCGCCCGATGGAGCGATGGTTCCGCCACCAGCCTCGCAGCCGCGGGTGAAGACGCCCGCTCCATGCTCCAGTTCAGTGGGGGCGCACCCTCCCTGGGTTGGATCGGGAGCCCCCACCACCGACACGGCTATCTCCACGGCGGTGACGTCCAGGGTGGCGCCGGCACGAGCCTCCACCACCACGTCGAGGCTGGCGCCCACAGGGGGGAGGGGCGCCACGAAGCGCAGGGTGCCATGGGGGTCGAGTTGGAAGCGGTCGGCATCCGGTCCTCCCACCAGCACCCAACTCACCGATCGATCAGCCTGGAGGCGAGTGACCAGTGAGGTCCCTTCCTGCACCTCCAGCGACAGCGTCGCGCGCCCCGGCTCCACCGGAGTGATCCCGGCGGGGGTGCTGGAGAGCCGCGGACGGCCTGGTACCGTCACCTCGACGGTACGGCCCGAGGTGTTCCCCCCTCCATCGATGGCCTGGACCCTGACCTGATAGACGCCAGACTGAGCGGGGGCGCGGAAGCTCACGGCTCCCGACTGGGGATCGATGCGGAGCGGGTCCAGGTCCGAAGCCCGTCCCTCCACCGCGGCCAACGCCCACGTCACCGGTTCGCTGGCGGCGTACTGGGCCACCACCTGGTTTCCTTCTTCCACCACCACCTGAGTGGGTCCAGTGATGGTGGCGGCGGTCACATCGCGGAAGTTCACCGTCGCCGTGGAGGCCACCTGGACTTCCCCGGAACCGGTCCCGATGAAGCCCCGATAGGTCACCTGCTCTCCCACAGGGTTCGAGCTTCGAACGACGAAGGTCACCTGGCCCTCGGCGTCCGAGACGGCGTCATTGCTCCCTGTCGAGATCACCGAACTGCCCCCATCCGCCTCGATGCGAACGGTCTGACCGGGAACCGGGTTCCCGGGTCCGTCGCGAACGGTGACGGTGATGGTGGAAGCCGCCTCGCCGTCGGCCGACACCTCGACGGGGGCAGCCTGGACGGTAGAGGTCGACTCATCGACAGGTCCCGGTTCGATGGTGAAGTCGGCCCCCACATAGGTGATGGCGTAATCAGGATTGGCAAGACTTCCCTGAAGGATGGCGTAGGTGCCCGGGGTTTCACCGGGTTCCCTGGTCAGCCCTCCGGAAAGCTCATCGGGTTCGACAAGGCTCCCCTCGGTGATGTCGAAGGTCAGAGGTGGATCGTCGGTGCCGGCCGCCTTGTCGGCGGGGCCAGCGGTGACGGTGATGGGACGGGGCGCGATGCTGAAGGCCTCCCACTCGGAGGTGGCCATGTCCCAGGCGCCGTCGGAGCTCGCGGCAACCGTGGCCTGGACGCGGTAGCTTCCGGCCCGGGTGGGCGGATCGTTCGCAAGCTCGTAGCTCGTATCGCCGACCCCCTCGTAGAAGAAGGTGTAGCTGCTACCCGTTCCGGTGTTGGAGGCCTGGTCGGGTCCCTGCGGGGATCCGGTGTAGGTGAAGGATGGGGGTTCGTCCACGGTGACCGTGGGCATCTGGCGCCGGGTCACGGTGACGGTGTAGGTGTTGGTGTTGGTGGAAACTTCCGCGGTCACCACCACGGGGATGGTGGTCTCGCCCGGAGCCAGGGCGATGGCCGGACTGGGGGACCCACTGGTGACCCCCACGCCGTCGACGGTGATGGTGCTGGACGATTCCGCCGTTACCGGTGTCAGGGTCAGGCTCTCCGTGGTGCTGGGGACCGAGACGGTGTAGGCCAGCGTCCCGGCCGAGAAGCTGGGAGAGAGCGAGCCCTCACTAGGGGTCAGAGCTGACAGATCCGCGTTGGTGGACAGGGTTCGGAAGGTGACGGTGACCGAGCAGGAACTGGTTATGGACCCGGTGGTGTAGGTGTTTCCGGACAGGGTGCCGGAGCACCCCGTCACGCCATCCACCAAGAATCCCCCATCCGGCTGGACCACGAACGTGGTGGTGTTCCCGCTCTCCACCACGCGGGTCGCCGGCGTCACCGATCCCCCGCCGCCGCTCACCTGGGCCTGGACCTCGAAGCCCTGGGGCATGCTTCCTACCGTGAACGACTCAACACTCCCATTTGCGCGACCGGCCTCGTTGATGGCCACCGCCCGGTAGTAGTAGGTGGTGCCTCCGGACAGGTTGGGGAGGGTCACGCCGAAGGGAAGATCAGTGGCAGGGCCGCGCACACGGAAGGGTTCCGCCGGTTGAAGGGTGGCCCCGGTAAAGCCGGGGTTGGTGGCGTACTCGAAGTACAGGGTCAACTCATCGTCGGGGCCTCCCGCCCCGCTGTCCTGGAGGACTCCCTCCAGCACCACGTTGTTGGAGCCACTCACCTGGAAGGCGCCTGTCGCCACCTGGGACAGGTCAGGCTCCACCACGGCGGTCTCATACCGAAAACCCACGAGGATCCGGATATCGTCCGTCCCCGAGATGCTCGTCCGGCCCTGGATGGAGGTCGGGTCGCCCGTTCCCCCGATGTTGTACTGGGCGTTCATCTGCGGATACCACTCGGAGATGATGGCACTTCCCACCAGAAGGTTCTCGAAGTCCAGGTCGTCGGTGTTGAAGTGACATCCGCTGCCGGAGGTGCTGCCGGACGCACCGCCGCGTCCCTGGGCGATGGCATAGTACTGGCCCGCATTCAGGGTCACGGGTGACGAGAACTCCCGGTACTCGGGGGTGTTGGGCTGGAAGAGGGTCCAGCCCACCTGGGCTACTCCCCCACCTGCGATGGATCCGATGTTGAATGCCGGATTGGCTGTTCCCGGAGTACCGGTGAGGGTGGCCTCGTAGATGGCACCGCCGAATCCCTGATCAGCGCAGTTCGGCCCAGCACCGCCCCACATCCCCGTGACCACAACATCTCGGCTGGGCCGGAAGAGATACCCGCGGAAAACGAAGTTTCCGTTCCCCGTGCCGGTGGCATAGTTCTAGACCCGGAAGTCCCCCTGGCCGGGGGGAGGGGCCTGAGCCTCGGCCGGCCCCGGGAGTGCGAGGAGCCCAAGGGACAGTAGAATCGTGGAAAGGATGGCCGCCCATGGGGATCCAGGGGGGCGCATCACCGAATCGGACCTGTGGGACGGCGGTATGGCCGGAGGCCTGGACCGCCGACTTGATTGGAAAGAGACCACTGCGAGGTCGACAGAAGGTCGAGCCATGAGCCTGGAACTCCCTGTTGGATGAGGGGCCGCATCGGAAGCGCAGGCAGGGCTCCCACGCACTGGATATCAGTGGGCCGAACCCACCGCCCGCTTCGAGTGAGGGGGAAGCCAAGCGCAGCCCTGGACGGAACACGCGAATCCACCGGACACTTGGAATACTATGATCTTCGTATCGGGTGCTCGGCGGAATTCTTGAGTCATGGGTCGAGATTGTCTCCGACTTGGCGGCTGCCGTACGACTTCGATACTGC
>PWZC01000210.1 GCA_003567615.1 Gemmatimonadota bacterium
CGCTGGGATCCCCTCCTCGTCGCCGCTCTGGCCCGGGAACTGGGGGAACGACTTCATGGGGCCCGCCTCAGGTCCCTTCTCCTCGACGCCCAGGGTCGTCGGGTGGTCCTCCACTTCCGCTTGTCGACCCTGGTATTCGAACTGCACCCGCAGGCCGGATGGATCTCCCTCCTCCCGCCGGAGGAGCCCCTCCCGGAGGCGCGCCCCCTGGCCTCGCGCGTCGTGTCGGTCCGAGCGATGCCCGATGAGAGCGCCCTGGTGGTGGGGCTTCAGCGGGTTCGGGGTCGGGACGAAGGGGTGGAGTTGGTGGTGGAGTGGGTGGGGAATCGGTGGAATGCCCTGGTGGTGGGGTACCGAAGCCGGATCATTCGTCACGTCCTCCTCCCCCGGGACGAGCGGGATCGGACCCTGGCGCCGGGACACCCGTACCTGCCGCCACCCTCCAACAACCGGGAGGGAGCCAATGGAGAACTTCCGGAGGAGCGCTGGCGCACGATCCTGGCGAATGCCCGGCGGGACGGGGAGGGCCAGGAGCGGCGGGCACTGCTGGCGGCCGTGGCCCACACCTCCTCCATCAACGTGGATCGGTTCCTGGGGGCCGATGGGTGGGAGCGCTGGAAGGAGAGTCTGGACCCATCGTCGTGGTCCGCCCTTCTCGTGGAGACGCCCCGTGGCCCCCAACCCTACCCCATCTCCCTTCCCCCCTTCGAGGCCCGGCCATTTCCGAGTCTCCTGGAAGCGATGGGGGAGGCCCGGAGCCGGGAGGAGGACGACCCGGCCCGGCTACTCACCCTCCCCACCGGACTCGTGGAGCGGATTCGCCGACGGCTCGCCGGGCTGGAGGGACGGGCGCGGGGCATGCGCCGGGAGCTGGACCGGGCTCCGGACCCGACGCCGGTCCGTGCGCTGGGTGACCTGATCCTGGCCCGGTACGGCGAACTCCCCCGCGGCGTGGAGCGGGCTCGTCTGACGGACTTTTCCGGAGAGGAGGTGGAGGTGGAGTTGGACCCCCGCCTCCCACCCCACGAGAACGCCAATCGATACTACCGGGAGGCAGCGCGCATCGAACGGGCCCGGGACGAACTTCCGGAGCGGATCCTGGCGGCCGAAGAGGCCGCCAGGGAGTGGCGGGCGCTCCTGGAGGGACTGGAGGCCGGGAGCGTCGACCCGGCCCGGGCCCTGGAGCGCCTGGGGCCCGAGCGGCGGGGCCGGCAGAGCGGCGCCGGAGCTGGCCCCTCCCTTCCCTACCACCGGTTTCGAAGCAGCGGCGGCCTCGAGATCCGGGTAGGCCGCGGCGCTCGCCGCAACGACGAACTCACCTTCCACCCCTCCAGCCCCGACGACATCTGGCTCCACGTCCGCCAGTCGCCCGGAGCCCACGTCATCCTGCGCTGGTCGCAGCCCGGCAATCCGCCGCGCCGGGACCTCACTGAGGCGGCCGTCCTGGCGGCATTGAACTCGGAGGCACGTCACGCCGGAAGTGTCCCGGTGGACTGGACCCGCCGAAAATATGTGCGGAAGCCCCGGAAGGGAGCGGCTGGAGCCGTCATCCCCCAGCGGGTCGAGACCCTCTTCGTGGAGCCGGATCCCGAGCTTCCGGCCCGCCTGAGCGACGAGGCGGGCTAGCTCAACCCTTCTCCGTCCATCCCGCGCCGGAGTTCGGCCAGGAAGGCCCCGGCTCCCTCCACGCCCTCCTTCTCCAGCCGATCCACCAGGGCGCTACCCACCACGACCCCATCGGCCGATCCGGCCACGAGCCGGGCCTGCTCCGGGGGGGAGATCCCGAACCCCACCGCGATGGGAAGGGCCACCTCTTCCCGCAGGGCCTCCACCTCCCGGGCCAGCTCTTCCCGGAGCGCGGTGCGGGCTCCGGTGACTCCCGTGCGGGAGATGTAGTACAGGAAGCCGCCTGCACCATCCATCACCTCCGGGACCCGAGCCCGGGCGGTGGTGGGGGCCAGGAGGCGGATCAGCTCCAGCCCCCCGTCCCGGACCACCGCTTCCAGTGCAGTGTCGGCTCCGGCCGGCAGGTCGGTGAGAAGGAGCGCCTGGGCTCCGGCGTCCTTCGCCTCCCGTACGAAGTCCGCGAGACCGAAGTGATGGACCGGATTCAGATAGGTGAAGAGGACCACCGGGGTGTCATGGCGACTCCGGAAGCGGCGCAGGATCTCCAGCGCGCCCCGCACCGTCATTCCGGCGCCCAGAGCCTCGAAGGTGGCACGCTGGATGGTGGGGCCGTCCGCCAGGGGATCCGAGAAGGGGATCCCCAACTCCAGGATGTCCGCGCCTGCCTCCGCCGCCGCCTCCATGAGAGCCAGGCTGGCATCGGCGGGGGGGAAGCCGGCGCAGATGTAGGGAATGAGGGCGGCCTGACCGTGGGCCCGACGGACGGCGAAGGCGTCGGCGAGGGTGCGGGGAGCGGCGGGGGAGGTCGGGGGCGTGGAGGCGGGCATGCAGGTGTCCGGGATCGGGGCTCAGGTTGTGACGTAGACGGCCACATCCACCCCATAGCGGTTCGGATCGGCCGTCTTGATGATGGTTCGCCGGGGCTGGCCGGTGCGCGGATCCAACTGGTCGAGGCGCGCCAGCGCGGGCTCGGGCAGGGGCGTCCCCAGCGAGTCGGAGATGATCTTGACCACCGGCTGGTGGAGGTGGGCCGGATCGGAATTGGTCCGCACCACCACCGCCAGTTCGAAGGTGTCCAGAATCACCAGCGAGCCCACCGGATACACCCCGGTGGCTGAAATGAGGGCCTTCACGAGCACGGTGTCCACCCCCCGGGCCGGGTTGGCGAGCATCTCCTGCAGAACCTTGTCGGCGGGCCAGGGTCGGAACTGATAGCTCCGAACGGAGGTGGCGGCGTCGAAGGAGTCCGCCACCGCCACGATCCGCGAGTAGAGTCCCACGTCCCGAGGCCGCCGGGAGGGCGGGTACCCGGTCAGGTCCAGCTTCATGTGATGCTCGTAGGCCATGAGCATGGGACGGAGCGGCAACTCCGCGAACCCGCGGAGATTGAAGAGGGCCAGGAGCCCGTCGGTGGGATGTTCCTGCATGGCCGCCCACTCGTCGGAGTCCAGCTTCCCCGACTTGTTCAGGGTCGCCTCGGGAATCCGCATCTTGCCCACGTCGTGAAAGAGCGCGCCGAGTCCCAGTTCATACAGATCCTGGCGACCGAGCCCCAACCGCTGTCCGATGATGACGGAGAGGATGCACACGTTCACCGAGTGGGTGAAGGGGTATTCGTCGAACTCCCTCAGATGGGTCATGGCCACCATGGAGCTCTCGTTGGAGAGGACCTGATCCACGATTCCCTGCACCGCCCGTTTCACGCGGCGGACATTCACCGCACGGCCCATCCGGGCGTCGGTGAGGAGCTCTCGGGCCACCTGCACGCCCCGGGTGTAGGTCTGGCGAGCCCCGTAGAGGGCCTCCGCTTCTTCCTCGTCCGGGTTCTCGTCCAGGAGTTCGCTGAGGTGGAGATGTGTCCCCCCGGCCTTCTCCACACCCTCCCGAACCTTGACGAACGGAGCTTCGGGATGCGGATCTCGGAGGAGAAGGTTCAGCAGCGGGACCCATTCGGACCGGCCGATTCCGGGATCCACCCGAATCTCGCCGACCCGGTGGGCCTGTAGTGTGGCCGCCACCGAGGCGAAGGTGGAGTAGGTTCGGAGGTCCAGTCGCAGTCGCTCGTCGTTGACGAAGAAGAGGTTGCCGGCAAGCCGGATCTCCACCCCGCCCTCGCGCTCCAGGAGGAGCTCGGCGCCATTCTGGAGCTCATCCAGCGACTGCTGCACCACGTCGTTGTCCAGCGGGTAGAAACGCAGGGAGCGCAGGGCGCCATAGAGGGCGCTCAGCACCCGGCGGCCCTCATCCTGGAGTGAGGGTGCGGTCTCCACGAAGGGGAACTCGGCTGTGGGTTCAGTCACTGGACCCTTCTCCTTCCAGGGCTCGCCGCACCGCCGTGCGGACCACCGCCTCCTCATCGTCTTGAGCGCGCTCCAGGGCCGTGACGGCCGCAGCTCCCCCGATTCGCCCCAGCGCGAGGGCGGAACAGGCCCGGGACTCCGGCGGATCCCGTCGGCCCAGAAATCCCCGATGGTTCAGGATCCGACCCAGAAGGGGGACGCCGTCGTCCCCGGCCAGATCGGCGTAGGCCTCGAACAACGCCAGCTTCTCCGTAAGATCCGCCTCCCGGATCCGACTCCCCGACAGGAGCTCGGCCAGCGTTCGGATGGCGGGAACGAATCCGACCTCCGCCAGCACCCGGGCGGCGGCAACCCGGAACTCCCGATCCGGATCGACCAGAAGCTGCTCCACCGCCTCCATCATGGCCGTGGTGGGCACCCGACGGGCCGATTCCAGAACCGTCATGCGAACGTCGGGACCTTCGTCCCGGAGGAGTCGGACCAGCGCCGGTACCGCGGACCGGTCCCGAATCGCTCCCACCAGTCGGATGGCGCCGCGAACGACGTACGGGTCCGGGGCCGTGAGGAGGGCCTGAATCCGTTTCCCCTCTCCCTCGGCCAGCGCCCGAACGGCCCGGCGCAGCCGACGCCGCACCTCGGGCTTCGCGATCTTTTCGATGCGGGCCAGAAGTGGCCCCAGCGCCTCGGGCCTGAGGTGGCGGAGGAGGAGGGAAAGGGACGCTTCGTCATCGTCCACGGCCCCCTCCTCCAGGGCCTGCACCAGTTCCCGGACCGACTCCTCGGACGAGAATACGTCGAGGAGCTGGACGATCTGGCCTTCTGCCTCCGGCGTCAGCCGGTGACCGCGACGCACCGTTCCCTCCACCTCGCCCAGCAGGAGGGCGGCCTGCCGAAGCGAGCCTTGAGCCAGAAAGGTGGGCAGAAGCTGGGCCAGGGCCGCCACGATCTCCAGTTGACGTTCCGGTCTGGTTCGGGCCGCCTCCAACCGGTCCATGAGGGCGTTCAGCACCGACTCACCCAGGTCCCGCTCCATCTCGGCTCGATAGAGCGTCTTCACGTAGACCCGCTCCCGCTCATCCAGGGCGTAGAGGGTGGGGTTGAAATCGCTGGGATTGATGGAGGCCGGTGAGTGCTCCGGTGGCGCGGCCGAGTCCCCCTCCGCACCCGCTGACTGGCTCTCGAGCCCGGCGTCCAGCTCCTGCGACAGAATTCCGCCGAGATTGGGCAGATTCGAATCCATCCCATCGGCCCGGAGCAGCGTGCCCTCGGGAACCAGATCCACCGCGGCGTAGTCGAGACGGTGGAGCTCCAGGTCCCAGAGGAGGGTCACCAGGTCGTCCTCGGCCGAACGACTGACCCGAAGCCGTCGCAGCGCTTGGAGGAAGCGCTCCAACTCCTCATCTTCGACCCCGGTCCGGAAGGTCAGTTCGCGAACCCCGTCCCGGTAGATGAGGAAGCAGAGGGAGCCGGCCCGATTCTCGTCGCGGTAGACCACCTCGCCCATCCAGAGGAAGCGATCTTCCCGGACCAGGATCTGCATCTGATCGCGTTCATCCCAGATACGTCGAGCGGCATCCTTGAGCGATCCCATGAACCGCCGCCGCACCGGGTTGCCTTCGTCGTAGAGCTGGTAGGCCCGGAGGGTCTTGGCCAGCACGAGGAAGAAATCCCGGACCTGCACCAGGGGCAGGGAGGCGGGATCCTCCCACTGCACCGTGGCGTCGGGAGAGGCGGGTGAGGGCAAGGGTGAGGACACGGGCTGATTCCGACGTGCGCGACCAGGCAGAATGCGGACCGGAGGAGCGCCCCCGGAACCGGAGTGCTGGACCCCGGTGGAGGCGCCCTCCTCCACAGTATCGGACCCGCCGGGTCGGACCTACAGGAGGGAGCCGCGCCCCTCCACCCGGGCCACATGCGCCACATCCTTGTCGCCACGCCCACTCAGGTTCAGGACGCACGGCCCGGTGGAGGTGAGGGCCCTGGCTTCGTTCAAGATGTAGGCGATGGCGTGTGCCGTCTCCAGCGCCGGGATGATCCCTTCCAGCTCCGAGAGTCGGTGGAAGGCCCGGAGCGCGGCCTCGTCGTCCACGGCCACGTAGCACGCACGGCCCGTATCCCGGAGGTGTGAGTGCTCGGGACCGACCCCGGGATAGTCCAGACCCGCCGAAACGGAGTGGGCCGGCGCCACCTGTCCGTCCGAATCCTGAAGCAGGTAGGACAGGGCACCGTGGAGGATGCCCGGCTCGCCCATGGAGAGGGAGGCGGAGTGGCGCCCCGTGTCTACCCCTTCGCCGGCGGCTTCGACCCCCACCAATCGAACGTCGGCGTCGTCGACGAAGGGATGGAAGATGCCCATGGCGTTGGAACCACCACCGACGCACGCCACCACGGAGCCCGGAAGGCGGCCCTCCACCGCCAGGATCTGCTCCCGGGTCTCTCGGCCGATCACCGAGTGGAAGTCCCGGACCATGCGGGGGAAGGGGGCCGGGCCCACCACCGATCCGATGATGTAGTGGGTCGACTCCACGTTGGTCACCCAATCCCGGATGGCCTCGTTGGTGGCGTCCTTGAGGGTACTGGTACCCGACGACACGGGCCGGACCTCGGCTCCGAGAAGCTCCATGCGGAAAACGTTCAGCGCCTGCCGCTCCACGTCCTCGGCACCCATGTAGACCACGCACTCGAGATCGAAGAGGGCACAGGCCGTCGCGGTGGCCACGCCGTGCTGCCCGGCTCCGGTCTCGGCGATGATCCTCTTCTTCCCCATGCGGCGGGCCAGGAGGGCCTGCCCGATGGTATTGTTGATCTTGTGGGCCCCGGTGTGGTTCAGATCCTCGCGCTTGAGGTAGATGGGGCCGGCTCCAGCTTCCTCCTCCATCCTCCGAGCGCGGAAGAGGGGGGTGGGGCGACCCACGAAGTCCCGGAGCAGGGCGTCGAACTCGGCGAGGAAGGCCGGGTCCGTCCGTGCCTCGTGGTACGCTTCCTCCAACTGGTCCAGGGCCGCGATGAGGGTCTCGGGCACGTACCGGCCACCGAAGGCCCCGAACCGATGACGGGCGTCGGCGGCTGGAAGCGTCGGTGTGGGCGTGGCGATATCGGTCATGGGGTCTCCGGAGCCTCGGGGGCGAGGGAAGTCGGTTGTGTGGTTGCGGCGGTGTGGAGGGCGGCGGCCCGGGCCTGCCGGACGAAGTGATGGACGCGGTCGGGGGCCTTCCGACCCGGCGCCTGCTCGACGCCTGAACTCACATCCACCAGCGCCGGGGCCAATCGACGGACCGCTTCTCCCACCGAGTCCGGGTCCAGCCCACCGGCCACTCCAAGGGGGAGGTCGACGGGCATCCGGTCTCGGCACGCCTCCAGTTCGGACCAGGGGAAGCGATGCCCGGTCCCACCCAGCTGACGGGGGTGCCAGGCGTCGAGAAGGAGCAGATCCACCAGAGGGCCGAATTCCCGCGCCGCTCTCTCCATGTCTTCCCCACTCCGGACCCGGGCAGCCTTCCAGAGTTCCCAGGGACCTCCGTCGCGGATGCGCCCCATGGCCTCCGGGGGCGTATCGTCGTGAAGCTGGATCACCGCGGCTCCGGCCTTCTCCGCCACCGCCACCACCTCGTCGGGCGTCAGGCCGGCCACCACCACCGCCAGGGGCAGATCGGCGGCACGCCCCAGCCTCCGAGCCTGCTCCGGTGTGACGCAGCGGGGCGACGAGGGAACGAGAACCGCTCCAATCAGGTCGGCTCCGGCCTCCCGAGCCAGGCGTGCGTCGTCCTGGCGGACCAGTCCACAGATCTTGATCCGGAGTGGAAGCGCGGTCACGCCTCCCCCTCCGTCGCCGCGGCCCGATCCGATCGGGGCTGGGCGGCCAGCAACCGGGCCAGGTGAGTTGGATCGGGAGCTCGGACGAGGGACTCGCCCACCAGCACCGCGTCGGCACCCATGGTCCCCAGCTCCGCTACCTGATCCGGGGTCGAGATCCCGCTCTCCGACACCAGGATGACCTCGGGGGGAACAAAGGGTGCGAGCCGGCTCGTCACCGCCAGATCGGCCCGGAAGGTGCGAAGATCCCGATTGTTGATGCCCACGATGCCGGCACCCGAGGTGAGGGCCCTCTCCAACTCGGTCTCGTCGTGGACCTCCACCAGGGCCGCCATCCCCAGGGACTCGGCCACCTCCCGGAGTTCGCGGAGCAACTCGTCCTCCAGGATCCGGACGATGAGGAGGACGGCATCGGCTCCGGCGGCCCGCGCCTCCGAGATCTGCACAGCATCGATGATGAAGTCCTTCCTGAGAACGGGGATACGTACCGCATCCCGGACGGCGCTCAGGTCGGAGAGCGATCCCTGGAAATAGTCTCCATCGGTGAGCACCGAAAGCGCCGCCGCCCCCCCCTCCTGGTACGCCAGGGCCTGCGTGACCGGGTCGAGATCGGAGCGGATGGCACCGGCCCCCGGCGAGCGGCGCTTGACCTCGGCGATGAGGCCCACGCAGCCATTGGCGCGGCGAAGGGCAACGCGGAAGTCCCGGGGTTCGGGCCTGTCCAGAGCCCGCTGGCGAAGGGTGTCGGCCTGCGGCCTCAGTTGCTCCAGTTCCCGGTGTTTCGTTTCCACGATCCGGGCCAGGATGTCCGGCATGGGCTCGGCGGGACGCTCCGGCGAGGTTGACATCGGTGAAGGACCTCCTTGCGTGGCTCGAGGGATTCGACGTATCTTCGGTTCGGATTATCTTCGGGTTCGTGCCAGGCCTCCAACGGCCCGGACCCTCTCCCCAGCTCCGGAGGAAGGACATCCCATGGCGCTCACGAAGCGGCAGAAGCTGATCCTGGATTACATCGAAGGCTATATCACGGACCACGGGTACGCCCCGAGCTTCGAGGAGATCGCCGGAGCCTTCGGGTACACATCGCTGGCTACCGTCCACGAACACGTAAGCAATCTGGAGCGGAAGGGCTACATCAGGAAGGCGTTCAATCAGAGCCGGTCCATCGAGTTGGTGCGGCGGGACGCCTTCCCGGGGGCCGTCGAACTCCCCCTGCTGGGAGAGGTGGCCGCCGGTCAGCCCATCGAGGCGGTCCCGGACACGGAGACGGTGCTGGTGCCGCCGGACCTTCTCCGGAAGAAGGGTGAGAACTATGTCCTGCGGGTCGTGGGCAACTCCATGATCGACGAGCAGATCCGGGACGGGGACTACATCATCGTGAACAGCCGACCCACCGCCGAGGACGGCGAAATGGTCGTGGCCCTGGTGGGCGGGGAGTCGGCGACGGTGAAGAAGCTCTACCGGGAGCGGGATGGCCGGGGGCGGCTGCAGCCGGCCAACGAAACCCTTTCGCCCATCTTCGTGGACGCTGACGATCTGACCGTTCAGGGGATCGTGGTGGGCGTCATTCGGAGGTACTGATCCATGCGCACCACCTTTCTCGTGGGCACCACGACCCGGAAGAGCACGCGGTACCTCCTGGTGGGTCGAAGCCAGAAGGCGCCGTTCCCCGGACCCTGGCGACTCCAGGCGGTGATCCGGAACAACGAAGCTTCCGGCGGTCAGTCGCCGGCTGCCACCCGGGACGCCTCCACCAGCGCTTCCAGGGTCCGGAGCGCGGCTCCGCCGTCCACCGCCTCCGTCGCCTGGCGCACGGCGTCTGCCAAGGTCTCCGCTCGACCGGCGACGTAGAGGGCCGCCGCAGCGTTCAGGAGGACAAAGGTACGAGCGCCGCCCGTGTCGAGCCCTGCCAGGACAGACCGGATCCGGGATGCGTTCTCGGACGGTTCCCCGCCGGCGATCTCCTCGGGCGTGGCAATGGGTAGACCCAGGTCCTCGGGCCGGACCGTGTAGCGGTCCAGGGCTCCGTCCCGAAGCTCCACCACCTCCGTATCCCCAAGGGGACTCAGTTCATCGAGTCCTGCCCGGCCGTGTACCACCATGGCCCGGTGATGCTCCAGGGTTCGAAGCGCCTCCCCCACCAGGGGCAGCAGTTCCGGATCTGCCACGCCCACCACCTGCCGGCGCACACCGGCCGGATTGGTGAGGGGACCCAGGAGGTTCATGATGGTGGGGATCGCCAGTTCCCGACGAACGGGACCGACATGGCGCATGGCAGGGGGCAGGAGGGGCGCGAACATGAATACGATCCCCGCCTGTTCCAGGACCTGGGACATGGCTTCGGGAGAGAGCTGGATCCGGACGCCCAGCGCCTCCAGGACGTCCGCGCTACCGCTCCGGGAGGTGAAGGAACGGTTGCCGTGCTTCGCCACGGGCACCCCGGCCCCCGCCGCCACCAGGGCGGCGGCGGTGGAGACGTTGAAGGTGGAGACCTTGCCTCCGCCGGTCCCGCAGGTGTCCACGAGTTCGTCGGTCCGCCCGGAGGACACCGGGATCATGGCGCGCCGAAGGGCCCGGACCCCTCCGGCCACCTCGGAGGGGGCATGCCCGCGCGCCCGGAGGCCCATGAGGAGGGCCGCCATCTGTACCGGGCTGGCGCGCCCGGCCATTACCGTGTCGAAGGCCGCCTCGGCCTCGTCGGCGCTAAGGATCTGGCCATGGGCAATGCGAGACAGGATGTCGGGGAGGGAAGACAAAGCTGATTCGGTCATGGACGAAGCGGAGAAAGAGGCCGGGCAGGCAAGACGGGTTACGGTTCCGGAACGCGACGGACCATACAATTCGCGCCTTCCCCGGGTCAACCGGCACCATTGACGCCCCCCGACCGGTGGCTACCTTTTCCCCGTGTCCGACCTCACTCGATTCGCCCTCCGGATCCACTACGATGGATCCGCTTTCCACGGCTGGCAGCTTCAGGCCCGGGAGCGGACCGTCCAGGGCGAGGTGGAGGCCGTCCTGCAGCGCATCACCGGAGCGCGCCGCCCGGTGGTGGCTTCCGGCCGAACCGACCGAGGGGTCCATGCGGATGGCCAGGTTGCCTCGGTGGACATTCCCGCCCCTCGCTGGACTGCCGAGAAGCTGCGGCGGTCCCTCAACGCACTCCTTCCCCGGGAGGTTTGGATCGAGCGGGTGTGGCGTGTCTCGCGCACCTTCCACCCGCGGTTCGACGCCCGGCGGCGTACCTACCTCTACCGACTGGGACTGGAACACAAGGCCGGATCCCCCTTCCACCGTGCCTGGTGCTGGGATGTCTCGGCCGACCGGCCTCAGGAAGCCCTCCTCCGGGAAGGAGCGGACGCCATCCCCGGCGATCGATCCTTTCGCCGTTTCGCCAAGGCCGGTCAGCCTGAACGGGGTGAGCGCTGCCGGGTCCATGCCGCACGATGGGAGGAATGGGACGGACCCGGAATCCAGTTCCGCATCACCGCCGACCGCTACCTCCATCATATGGTCCGTTACCTTGTAGGTACCCTGGTGGAGGTGGGGCAGGAGCGTCGGCCCCTGCGGGATCTGGTGGAGCTTCTCCAGAATCCCGACACTCCCCTTCGCACCTCGCCACCGGCACCACCGGAGGGGCTCTTCCTGCACCGGGTGGAGTACGAAAAGGACTTGTTCCAAGACGCCGATGATCGGGATCCCCCGGGACCCGTTTCCGAATCCCACCCGGGTCCGGCCCTGGGGCCGACCCGATCCTGCGAACCGAACGTTCCGGAGAACGAATGAAGATCTTCCTGGATACTGCGGACACCGCTGAGATCCGCCGCGCGGCCTCCGCCGGTCTCATCGATGGCATCACCACGAACCCGTCGCTCCTCGCCACCGCTGTGACCGATCGGTCGCCGACGGAGGTCCTCCTCGAGATCTGCGAGACGGTGGACGGACCGGTATCCGCCGAGGTCGTGGCCACGGACCTCGAGGGAATGGTCACGGAGGGGCGCCGCCTGGCCGGGCTTCACGACAACATCGTGGTGAAGGTTCCGCTGACGGAAGACGGGCTCCGGGCGTGCCGGACCTTCCATGCCGAGGGAATTCGGATCAACGTCACCCTCTGCTTCTCCGCCGTTCAGGCAGCCCTGGCCGCCAAGGCGGGTGCCACCTACATCTCGCCCTTCGTGGGACGGCTGGACGATGTGGGGCACGACGGGATGGAGCTGGTGGCGGAAATCCGTGAGATCTACGACATCTACGGATTCGAGACCGAGGTGCTGGCCGCTTCCCTGCGTCACCCGCAGCACGTCCTGCAGGCCATGCTCATGGGTGCGGATTGTGGAACACTCCCGCCCAAGGTCCTGCACCAACTCCTCAAGCATCCCCTCACCGACAAGGGCCTCGACGCCTTCCTGGCCGACTGGAAGGCCGGCGGCGGCGAAATCTGAGGCCAGGCCCGGACCTCGACCATGGGTAGACCCCACCGCATGCGGACCTTGATGACGGCCACCTCCCTCCGCTCCTGGGGAATGGCGCTCACCCTGCTGGCACTCTCCTCGGCCGGGTGCCTCACCGATGGTGGGGCCCTTGAAGCGCCCGCCGACGTCGAGCGCTCCCGGGAGACGGCCATCGTGCTGGCCGCCGAGCGGGTGTCACCCTCGGTGGTGACGGTGAATGTGATCCGGACCCGGCAGGTTCGGGTCAGGGACCCGTTCGATGATTTCTTCGGGGGATTCTTCGGGCCGCCGCAGGGCAGGACCCAGGCCCAGCGGGTGCCTTCGCTGGGTTCCGGGTTCGTGGTGGATCCACAGGGCATCATCCTCACCAACGACCATGTGGTGCGGGGTGCGGAGCGGATCCTGGTGAGCCTCCCCGACGGTCGGGACGTACCGGCGACCCTTATCGGCACCGACGAGGCTACGGACATCGCCGTCCTCCAGGCCGACCTCCCCGATCTTCCGGTGGCCCCGCTGGGGTCTACCCATGACCTCCGGATCGGAGAGTGGGTGGTGGCCTTCGGAAACCCCTTCGGAAATCTCATCTCCAACCCGGAGCCCACCGCCACGGTGGGTGTCATCTCGGCGCTGGGCCGCCATGTGGTCCCGTCCCGCGAGGACCGGGGGTTCTACCTGGGCATGATCCAGACCGATGCTGCCATCAATCCCGGAAACTCAGGCGGTCCCCTGGTGAACGCCCTCGGCGAGGTCGTGGGCATGAACGCCTCCATCTTCTCACGAGGCGGGGGGAGCGAGGGGATCGGCTTTGCCATTCCCATCGAACGGGTTCTCCGGATCGCGGAGGACCTCCTGGATCATGGAGAGGTCCGTCGGGCGTGGGTCGGCCTCGACGTGGAGCCGGAGGAGGCCGATGAGTTCGGACGGACCCGGGGCGTCCGGGTGAGCCGGGTCAGCGAGGGCTCGCCTGCAGCCCGGGCCGGCCTGCGGGTCGGCGACCGGATGGTGGCGGCCAACGACCGGCGTCTTGTCTCGCCCCTGGATTTCGAGGCCCTCCTCCTGGACCTCCGCGCCGGCGACGCCATCGACGTCCGGATCGATGGCCGCAGCACCGTCGACCGGATCGAAGCCCAGGAATTCCCCTCCCTGCCGGCGGAGCGGGTCACCGTCCTCCGGGACCTGGAGGTGGTGACGCTCACGGCCGCCGCCAGGGATGAGCGCGGGGTGGGGAGTGAATCCGGTGCCCTGGTGACGGGGATTTCCGGGGAACTGCAGCGGATTCTCGGACTTCGGGAGGGTGACGTCATCGTGGGAATCAACCGGCAACGGGTTGAGAGCGCCGAGGAGTTGGCCGACGTTCTTTCCGGCATTCCCTCCCGGTCGCGGGTACAATTCATCTACGAGCGGAACCGGGGGTTCAGCTCCACAACCTTCGTCCTCGGACGCTGAGTCCTCGGAAGCCGAGTCCCTGGACCGTCCGTCCCGACCCTTGACCACTCCCATCCATTCCGGCATGACCGACTCCGACACCTCTCGCGCCGCCCTGGAACGCTACACGCACCCGCTGTCGGACCGGTACGCCTCCCGGGAGATGCAGCGACTCTTCTCTCCAGCTCACCGGTTCGGAAGGTGGCGACGCCTCTGGCTGGCCCTGGCCCGGGCCCAGAAGGAACTGGGACTCCCCATCCCCGAGTCGGCACTCACCGAGATGGAGGGGGCGCTGGACACGCTGGATCTGGATCGGGCCGCCGAGTATGAGCGTCGCTTCCGCCACGACGTCATGGCCCACGTCCACCTCTTCGGTGACGACGCCCCCTCGGCCCGTGGCATCATCCACCTGGGGGCCACCTCGGCCTTCATCGGAGACAACACCGATCTCATCCTCCACCGCGAGGCCTTGGAGCTGGTCCGGGCCCGGATCGTGCGCACGGTCCGGGCCCTGGCGGCTTTTGCCCGCACACACCGATCCCTGCCGACCCTGGGCTACACCCACTTCCAGCCGGCCCAGCCCACCACCGTGGGGAAGCGGGCGACACTCTGGATCCAGGATCTGGCGCTGGACCTGGAGGAGCTGGAGTTCCGACTCGAGTCCCTTCGATTCCGAGGGGTGAGGGGGACCACCGGAACCCAGGCATCCTTTCTGCAACTGTTCGAAGGCGACCATGGCAAGGTCGACGAGCTCAATGCACGGGTGGCGCAGAGCATGGGGTTCCAGGAAGATTATGGCGTCACGGGTCAGACATACCCGCGGAAGGTGGACCAGGCCGTCCTGGCAACCCTTGCCGGCGTCGCGTCTTCCCTGTCCAAGTTCGCCAACGACCTCCGACTCCTCTCGCACCTCCGGGAGGTGGAGGAGCCCTTCGAATCCGAGCAGATCGGGTCATCCGCCATGCCGTACAAGCGGAACCCCATGCGGTCCGAGCGGATCTGCGCCCTGGCTCGTCACGTCATCACCCTGGCCCAGGATCCGGCCCACACCGCAGCGACGCAGTGGCTCGAGCGCACCCTGGACGACTCGGCGAACCGCCGACTCTCCATCCCCGACGCCTTCCTGACGCTGGACGGCGCGCTGGTCCTGGCCGAGAATGTAGCCGCAGGGCTCACCGTCCACCCCAAGGTGGTGGAGCGCAACCTGGAAGAGCACCTTCCCTTCATGGCCATGGAAAGCGTCCTCATGCACGCGGCGGGTGAGGGAGGGGATCGCCAGGATCTCCACGAACGGATCCGTCGGTATTCACTGGAGGCGGCGGCGCGCATGAAGGAAGGTGAAGCGCCGGATCTCCTCCAACGGGTGGCGGCGGACGCGGCCTTCCAGATTTCCCTTGGCGAGTTGGAAGCCCTGGTGGATCCCCACCGTTTCGTGGGCCGGGCACCGGAGCAGGTCGACCGCTTCCTGGAAGAGTGGGTGGACCCGGCGCTCCATCGCCTGGGTGCTCTATCCGACGCCGCCGTCGCTCCCCCTGACATCCGTGTCTGAGGCCGGCCCCATCATGCCTGCTACTCCATCAGCGCTGGCGCGCTCGACCCTCCCCCTTCCCCTCCTCCACCGGGGCAAGGTCAGGGAGATGTATGAAGCGGGCCCCGACCTCCTTCTCATGGTGGCTTCCGACCGGGTGTCGGCCTTCGACGTCGTCATGGATCAGGCCGTCCCCCGCAAGGGTGAGGTGCTGACCCTGGTCACGGCGTGGTGGCTTGAACGACTGGAGGCCCAGGGGGTGGCGCACCACGCCGTTTCGTCCGACCCGGACGAGATCCTGAGGATGGTTCCGGGACTCGGCGGTGGCGTGGACCCTGTGCAGTGGGTCCGCCGCTCCCTCCTGGTCCGGCGGACCTCGCCTCTGCCGGTGGAGTGCGTGGTTCGCGGCTATCTCGCCGGTTCGGCCTGGCAGGAATACCGGAACTCGGGCACCCTGGCCGGCGAACCGCTGCCCCCCGGGCTGGGGCAGAGCCAGCAGCTTCCCGCCCCACTCTTCAGCCCGGCTACCAAGGCGGTTGAGGGGCACGATGAGAACATCACCTTTCGCGAAGTGGGCCGAGTCGTGGGCCGGGAAATGGCGGACGAGCTCCGTCGCCTCTCCTTGGAGATCTATGCGGTGGGGGCCCGAACCGCCGCCGAGCGAGGTCTCATCCTGGCCGACACCAAATTCGAGTTCGGGGTGGACGCGCAGGGGCGCCTCCGCCTCATCGATGAGGTACTGACGCCCGACTCGTCCCGCTACTGGCCCAGGGAGGGGCACCGCGTGGGGACCTCGCCTCCGTCCCTGGACAAGCAGCCGGTCCGGGACTTCCTGGAATCGGTGGAGGGGTGGGATCGCCGGCCTCCCCCCCCGCCTCTTCCGGAGGCGGTGGTGAACGCCACCACCGACCGGTATCTGGAGATCTTCCGGCGCCTCACTGGAAGCGAGCTGGACGACTTCGCCCCCCCCTCCTTCTCATCGGAGATCGGCGAGGAATCGTGAACCGGAACGTGAACCGGAGACCAGGGCTGCAGCGGGGGATCATCATCCTCCCCTCGGCGTTCACCCTGGGCAATCTGTTCTTCGGGGTGTACGCCATGGTGGCGGCCTCCCGGGGTGACTTCCAGTGGGCGGCGTGGTGCATCGTCCTGGCCGCCGTCCTGGATATGCTGGATGGCCGGATCGCCCGTTTC
Organism: Gemmatimonadota bacterium; assembly: GCA_003567615.1. Lineage (GTDB taxonomy): Bacteria > Gemmatimonadota > Gemmatimonadetes > Longimicrobiales > Gaopeijiaceae > PWLA01. The sequence continues at coordinate 16,332 of PWZC01000210.1, forward strand.
ACCGCCACCGGATCCCGCTTCGGAGCCGAGCTCGACTCCCTGGTGGATGCCATCTCCTTCGGGGTGGCGCCGGGCCTCCTGGCGTACCACCTCTTCTTTGCCGACGACCCGTGGAGCTGGGTGCTCTCCTTCCTCTACGTCACGGCCGTGGTCGTTCGGTTGGCCCGGTTCAACGTTGAGCAGGGGGGCGAGGCCAAGAGCACATTCCTGGGATTGCCCTCGCCGACGGCGGGGATGATCGTGGCGACGGTGTACCCGTTCTTCACCGCGCCGGCCGTGGCCCAGTTCACCGGTGGTCTGCCCACCCCGCAGACCATGGGGTTCATCCTCATCGCCCTGGCTCTTCTCATGATGAGCCACGTGCCCTATCCCCTGGTTCCCCGGATTTCATTCCGCTCCATCGGGACCGGCGTGTGGAGCGTCATCCTTCTGGGGTGCGCGGTGACGGCGCTCACCATTCCGGAGTATTTCCTCTTTCCCTTCCTCAGCCTCTACACCCTATGGGGCGTCTCCCGGGCCGTGGGACTGGGCTTGCTGGAACGCTTGCCGGAGAAGGACCCGCTGCTGGACGAAGCGAACGAAGACGACGCTGGCGCCGAAGTCCGGACGTTGGACTATACGCACCTCGCCCCCACCAAGTACCCCGAGTCCCGAGAGCGGGACGACACCCCGGAGACAGACCGTTGAGTCGATTCAATGTGGAAGTGCGCGTCATTCCCCGCCCCGGCCTCCTGGATCCCCAGGGGAAGGCCGTACAGCACGCCCTGGATTCCCTGGGATACGCCGGCGTCGAGTCCGTACGGGTGGGAAAGCTCCTGGCCCTGGAACTGGATGCCGATGACGCGAGTGCGGCACGGGCCGTCGCAGAGGAGATGTGTCGGAAGCTCCTGGCCAATCCGGTCACCGAGGACTTCCGGATCCAGGTGTCGAAGGACGATTCGGTGGAGGCGGAATGAGGATCGCCGTCATCACCTTCCCCGGGTCCAACTGCGACCACGACTGCTACCGGGCCCTCAAGCTCACCGACGGGGTAGCCCCGGAGTTCCGCTGGCACCGCGACACGGACCTGGGCGGAGTGGACGCCGTGGTTCTGCCCGGAGGATTCTCCTACGGGGACTACCTGCGGGCGGGAGCCATCGCCCGCTTCTCGCCCATCATGGAGGCGGTGGGTGCCTTTGCCCGGGCGGGCGGTCCGGTGGTGGGGATCTGCAACGGGTTCCAGGTGCTCTGTGAGTCGGGCCTCCTCCCCGGCGCCCTGCTCCGGAACCCGTCACTGCGCTTCCAGAGCTACCCCGTCCACATCCGCGTCGAGACCACGGCGACCCCCTTCACCAGCCAGTACCGGAAGGGACAGGTACTTCAGGTGCCCATTGCCCACGGTGAGGGCAGCTACCATGCGCCACCCGAAGTCCTGGCCGAACTGGAGGGGGACGACCGCATCGTCTTCCGATACTCCACTGCCGACGGTGGGCTGGCCCCGGAGGCCAACCCCAACGGGTCCGCTCACCACATTGCCGGGATCGTGAACGAGGGCCGGAACGTGCTCGGCATGATGCCGCACCCGGAGCGGGCCGTGGAAGAGCTCCTGGGCTCCACCGACGGCCGCGGTATCTTCCAGTCCCTGGTCCACCACCTCAGCGCCGGAGCCACTCCGTGACCAACGTCAGCACGCCGGGAACCGGAACCCCCGAAGCCGACCCCTCCGCCGAACGTCCGGAGCCCCGCCCGGGGGACCCGGAGATCACCCCGGAGTTGGTGGCCGATCATGGCATCTCACCGGAGGAGTACGAGCGAATCCTCCGGATCATGGGGCGCGAGCCCACCTTCACCGAACTGGGCGTGTTCTCGGCCATGTGGTCCGAGCACTGCGGGTACAAGAACTCCAAGCGGTTGCTCCGCCTTCTCCCCACCGAGGCACCGTGGGTCATCCTGGGGCCCGGCGAGAACGCCGGCGTCATCGATGTGGGTGAGGGGTTGGCGCTGGCCTTCAAGATCGAGTCCCACAACCACCCCTCCGCCGTGGAGCCCTATCAGGGTGCCGCCACAGGCGTGGGCGGGATCCTGCGGGACATCTTCACCATGGGGGCACGGCCCATCGCCGTCCTGGACTCCCTTCGCTTCGGTGACCTGGACTCCGGCCGGAACCGCTACCTGTTCAGCGGCGTGGTGAAGGGGATCGGAGACTACGGAAATTGCATGGGAATCCCCAATATCGGGGGCGAGGTCCAGTTCGA
>PWZC01000315.1 GCA_003567615.1 Gemmatimonadota bacterium
CCCAGGCCGTTCAGGGCCCCGGGAAGGAAGGCGAGACGCTGGTGCCAGGCCAGCTCCAGGCCGTAGACGCGGGCCTGCGCGCCGTTGGCCGACTGCCGGAGCTCGAACCCGTCGAACTCCCCGCCCTGGACGAAGGACCGCTCCTGGAAGAAGAAGTCGGAGATGTTCTTGTAGAAGACGCCGGCGGAAATCATCCCCACGGAAGCGAAGTACCTCTCCGCCATGAGATCGAGGTTGAAGGAGAGCCCAGGTCGGAGTTCCGGGTTCCCCCGCGTGATGATCTCGTCATCGAAGCGGATGTACTCGTTGGGCGCCACCGAGAGGAATCCTGGCCGGGCGATGGTCCGGGTGGCCGCGAACCGCACGTTCGTTGCGTCGTCGACCCGGTAACGGAGATGGAAGGCGGGGAAGAACGATCCGAAAGCCTGGTCGGTCTCCACCTCCTGGACTTCCAGGAAGTTCCCGTCTCCATCGAAGCTGAGCCGCTTGCCCGTGTAGGTGGTTGAGGTGTGCTCGTACCGGGCCCCCGCGATGATCTCCACCGCGCCCAGATCCAGGGTGGTCATTCCGTACAGGGAGCCGATGCGCTCCGTGGCCATGTAGTCATCCGTGTCGGACTCCCGGCGCTCCCGATTCTCATCGTTGTCGAAGAACGCTTGATTCTGCGACCAGAAGTTCTGCCCCTCGGACCAATCGAGGCGCGGGCCGAAGGGGTACCTCTGGGGGGTGATGGGGCTGGCATCGGCCGACGTACCCATGCTTCCCATGTTGAAGCTGCCGTCGATCTCGTCGAAGCGGAGCCGGTCGAAATCCCGTTCCTTGTCCTTGTTGGAGAGCTTGGCCCCCAGGCGGATGGATCCCGGGACCCGAATCCCGTCCGGGAGGGGAAGGGTCATGTTGACCTGCCCTCCCAGGTCCCGATCCATGGCATCGTCGAACCGCTGCTCGTAGTACCGCATCCCGAAGGAGGACAGGTCGTTGGGATCCCGACCTCCGGTGGTCCGGATCTCCGGGAACGCCCGATCGCTCGAGGCATCAGCGAACATGTCCACCCCGGACTGGCGGAATTCGAAGTAGTTCCGGAATGGCTCTCGGCGCACACCCTCCGAGAAGGAAAGGTTGTAGTCCAGCCGGAGCCCGTTGGAGAGGAAGTGGTTCCCTCCCGCCGTGAGGTCCAGGATGGATCGCTCCCAGCGATACTGGCGGGCCTGCCGTTCCACCCGGCCCCCGGTGACGTCGGTGCTGGAGACCCTGTCCCCACTGTCGATCCGATAGGTCACCCGGTGCCGCTCCTCGTCCGTGTCGTAGCGGGAGTAGATGCCCCGGACGAACAGGAAGGACCGACCATCATCGAGGTTGTAGTTCAGGGTGCCGTTGGCGGAGTACTTCGTCCGCTCGATGGGATAGTGCTGGAGGCGGAGGCGGTCCAGGATGGACTCACCCTGGTAGTCGGTCCACCAGTACTGGAGGTTCTCGGTCTGCCGGAACTGGGTGGCGTAATCGCCGCCGATGACGAAGCTGAAGGGGCCGGCCACGTTCCCGTAGGTCAGGGCACCCCGACGGGTCACCCCGTCGATGAGCGAGTGGCTTCCCCCCTCGAAACGCCCGTCGAACTGCCGTCGGGTGGGCTGCCGCGCAGTGAGGTTGATGGAGCCTCCCACTGCATCGGCGTCCATGTCCGGGGTTATGGCCTTGATCACCTCCAGGGATTCGATCATCTCCGCAGGGATGCTGGAGAGCTCCACGCCCCGGCCGGAGCGGTCCGTGGAGGGGACCCGGGCGCCGTCGATGGTGACGGTGGTGAAGTCGGGGGAGAGCCCCCGGAGGAAGACGAAGCCTGTCTCACCCCGGTCGGGCTGGGCAGCCACCCCCGGCATCCGCCGGAGAACGTCGGGGACCGAGGAGTCCGGGAAGCGCTCGATGTGATCCGAGGAGACGATGTTCCGAACGGAAGCCGCCGTCCGCTGCCGGTTGTAGGCCTCCGCCTGCCCCACCTGGCCCGTGACGATGAGTTCCTCCAGGGCCAGGGGGTTCACTGCCATCACGAATTCCACCTGGACCACCTCCCCGGCAATTGCCTGGACCTCGAAGGTCTCCGTGGCGAAACCGATGGAAGAAACCACAAGCTGAGCCGTGCCGGCGGGAACGTTCCGCAAGGTGAAGCGACCATCCGCATTGGAGAGGACGGCAAGCGACGCGTCCTCCACCTGGATGGCGGCACCGGCCAGGGGCCGGCCCTGGTCGCCCAGGACGCGACCCTCCACGACCCCTGTGTTGGGAGCCTGGGCCTGGACGTGGGGGGATGAGACGGGGAGGACCGCCAAGGTCACGGGAACCACTACACGCAAGGCCAGGGGAACCACTCTACGAACCAGTTTTCGAGCACTCAACAGGATACCCTCGTCTGGAGAAACGAGGGCCCGCAGTGTCAGGGAGGAGGACCCTCAGTTCCAGCAAGGATCGCCCGGCAAGATCACCGGGCCGGGACAGGGATGAAACAGAGAGATCCCAGCCCCGTAACAACCGAGAAACGGTCACAGCGGCGGAGGAGCCGATCTCGGAAAGCAAATCATCGCAGTGGTTTATCCGTTCGCAGTGGGTTATCCGTCGGCATGGAACGTGCGAGCTCCTCTCGTGGTAACGTCCATGTGAGTCCGACCCGCGCGCCAACCGAGCCCATCGCCCGGCAGAACGGCTTTCCCCCGGCACCGAGGAGCGAACCCCATGAGCCTGCACCACCCCGCCCGAACCTCCCGCAACCACCTGACCCATCTGGGAACGGCGGCGCTCATTGTCATCCTGAGCCTCACCGGCTGCAACTCCGACGACCTTCCAACGGCTACTGGTGATGCGCCAGGCAGTGCAGACGTGAGCTTCACCGTGACGGAGGCAGACGGGACCCCGGTGTTTGGGGAGCTGCGGGTTGAGGGTACGAACGGGACCCTCGTCCTCACGGAGCTCTCCTTCATCGTGGACGAGATCGAGCTGGAGGGGACGCGGGGCACCGAGGACTTCGAGCGGGGCCCCATCTTCCTGGAGTCCCTTCTCGATGGGCCTGTGGTGGCTGTCTCGTCCCGGGAGATCCCGCCGGGGCGCTACGATGAGTTGGAGTTCGAGATCGATGATGTGGATGACGATGAACTCCTGGCGGAGATCCGCTCCATCCATCCCGACTGGCCGAGCGACGCCACCATCCGGGTCGCGGGTTGGTTCGAAAGTCTCACTGGAGACATCCGGGAGTTCAGGGTCTACCTGGAGGCGGAGGTCGATGTGGAGATGGATCTGAACCCACCCCTCGTCATCAATGAGTTCGACGAGGAAGTCCTGGTGGTGAGTCTTGCGCCGGGGCTCTGGTTCTCCCGGGGAGACGGAACCGTGCTGGACCTCTCCCCATGGAACTACATCGCCGGCAGCGACCTGCCCGAACTCGAGGTGGAGATCGAGGACGGCTTCCTCAAGGTCGAATGGGACTTCTGAGTTCAATCCCCAGTTATGGTCCGGGCCGTAGCTTGCTCACGTCCCGGTGCGCGACTTCCCTGGCCTCTCCTGGAAACGATCCCCGGTGGTGATCACGGAAGCTGGGAGAGACCGGTCCCTTCAGCGGGGTGATCCTGTGTCGGCCTGAGGGCCCTCCCTTCCTCGCGCCCTGAGAATACCGGTCAGAAACCGCTGCACATGGTGCTGGAGTTCATCGATGGCGGGTCGCTCCACCGGGAGATGCGAGCCGTTGGTCAACTCCACGAACTCCTTCGGACCCTTCACCCGCTGGAATGCAGGCCGGCTCACGGCGGTGGGCGTCCACGCGTCGGCACCGGGATGGACCAGAAGGAAGGGACAGCCCAGGTCCAGTTCGGTAGCCTTCCGGGCATGCAGGGTGCGAAAGAACCTGGAGGCAACCCTCATCCCTCCCAGCAGGGGATCGGTGGCGAAGTACCTCTGCATGGGTTCATCAGCGGTCATGGCCTTCAAAGGGGCGGCCAGCCGGAGCGGGAGGGCAATGCGATCGATGACCCAGGGCATGAGTCGAAAGCCCACCAGGGAAGCCGCACCGAGCCAGCGCCACCGGGCCGCCCGGATGAAGGCGGACGGATCCCCCATGTCCAGGAGGGTGGTGGCGACGACACCGGCCACATTGCGGGACGCCTCGGCTGCAAAGGCCGCCGTCATACCGCCCACCGAGAGCCCCATCAGGACCACCGGTGCCTCCGCCTCGTCCGCCATCCGTGCCACCACCGCCGGCCATTCTCCATACTCCCACCGGAAACCGGCTGCGGGCTGTGTCAGGCCATAGCCGGGAAGATCCGGCGCCAGCGCCAGCCACCCGAGACTCGCAAGAAAGTCTCCGAAGGGAGCCAGGACCCGTCCGTTCCCCCCGGCACCGTGCACCAGGATGACCGTGCCCTGCACCGGTCCCTGCGGATACCACTCGTCCAGGTGCACCTGATGACCTCGGACCATCCGCCACGCCTCGGTGGGCTCGCGGTGGACCGGCAGGTCGAATCGCTCCTCCAGGAGCCTTCGGTAAAGCTCCCACGATGGGGAGCCCTCGTAGCGACGG
>PWZC01000258.1 GCA_003567615.1 Gemmatimonadota bacterium
CCCCGCATTACCTCCCTCTCGGCGCTGGACGATCAGCGCCTGGGGGGCCTCATCATGTGGATCCCGGGGATGCTGGTCTTCTGGGTGGCCATCACGGCAGTCTTCTTCCGATGGACCGGGTACGAATACCGGAGCTGGAAGGAAGACCCCGAGGCGCTGCCCACCGGCGAGATCGGGCCCTGATCTGCCGGGTGCTGGTGGCTACCCCGAGGCCGCCCTCCGAAAAGCGGGAAGAATTCGAACCTCGTGACCCGTGCTCTCGTCGAGGTTCGAATCCTACCCGCTGAGCGGGTAAAACTCGAACCTCGAGGTGCTTCCGGCCATCGAGGTAAAGATAGTCTCCGCTGAGCGGGTAAAACTCGAACCTCGAGTTCCGCAGACCCCTCGTGATTCGACTTTTACCCGGTGGAGGAGGTGGAGGAGGTGGAGGAGGTGGAGGAGGTGGAAGAGGTGGAGGAGGTGGAAGAGGTGTAGGAGGTGGAGGAGGTGGAAGAGGTGGAAGAGGTGAACAGACGGGCCCTCAGGGCCCCGGGGTCGGCGTACTGGGCGAGAAGGGAAGCCTGAGCCGCCCCGAGGCCACCGTCACGGCCCGCCCCACCAGATCCACCCGGTCGCCCCGGGTGCGCACGGTGAGCTCCCCCCGCCGCACCCCGCCCTGGGAAGCACGCAGCTCACTCCGCCCCAGACGCTCGGACCACCAGGGACCCAGCAGCGTGTGGGCCATTCCGGTCACCGGGTCCTCATCCACCCCCACCCACGGCCCGAAGAAACGGGAGACGAAGTCGGTGGGCTCGGCGTCGGCGGGGAGGTCGGGCCACGACCCCGGCGCGGTGACGCTCACCCCCATCACGCCTGGTGCCAGGGAGACCCGGCCCAGCTCGGCCATCCGCGGCTGGAGCGCCGCCACCGAGCGGGGATCATCCAGGAGGACCAGGGCGCAGCGGGTGCCGGTGACGAAGAGGGCTCCCTCCTGGACCCCCAGCGCATCGAGGAGCCCGTCGGGCGGCGATGTCTCCCGGAAGGGGTCGGTGGGGAAGTCCAGCCGGAGCCGCTCCCCCTCTCGGTGGACCTCAAGGGGCCCGGAGAGGGACCGGAAGCGGAAGGGGGCCTGGGCCCCCTCCTCCAGGAGAGCGTGGGCGGCGGCCAGGGTGGCGTGGCCACAGAGGGTCACCTCGGTGGTGGGGGTGAACCAGCGAAGCTCCCGGACGCCGTCCTCCCCCGGCTTTCCCGGGAAGGCCGTCTCCGAGAGGTTCATCTCGGCGGCCACCGCCTGGCGTTCCACATCGGTAAGGGCCAGGCCGGGGGCAGGGGTGGCGGGGTGGGCGGGACGCCCGGCTGCCCCGCCGCCCACCGTAACGGTCCCTGGGAGCACCACCGCCGCCGGGTTGCCGGCGAAGGGGCGGTGGGTGAAGGCGTCCACCACCCGATACTCCACCACCCGGTCTTCCGCCGCCCGGTCTTCCGCCGCCCCATGCACGACCTCTTCGTCTCGACTCACCGATCTAACCGACCCGCCGGCGCTTCCTCCGGAGGAAGTCCTTCATGACGTACTGTCCCAGCGTCATGGTGGTGGTGAAGTAGGCCTTCCCCCGGGCGATCTCCGACACCTTTTCCACGAACTTCACCAGGTACGGATCCTGGGCCAGCATGAAGGTATTGATGGCGATCCCCGCCTTCCGGCACGCCGTCACCTCCCGGAAGGTCCGCCGCAGGATCTGTGGGTCCAACCCGCCGGAGTTGGTGTAGACCCGACCATCCGGCAGGGTCATGGCAGAGGGCTTTCCGTCGGTGATCATGATGATCTGGCGCATCTCCTTCTTCTGGGCCATGAGAAGTCTGCGCGCCACCTCGAAGCCCTCGGCGGTGTTGGTGTGGAAGGGACCCACCTGGGCGTCGGCCAGACGGGAGAGGGGAATCTCCTCGGCCCTGTCGCCGAAGGTCACGACCCGAAGGCTATCGCCGGGGAACCGGGTCCGGATGAGGTGTGAGAGGGCCAGCGCCACCTTCTTGGCCGGGGAGAAGCGATCTTCCCCGTAGAGGATCATGGAGTGGGAGACGTCCAGCATGAGGACCGTGGCGCACGACGACCGGTACTCGGTCTGGTGCACCATGAGATCCGGGTAGTCCAGATCCAGCGGGACCTTGAGCCCTTCCCGGGCGATGGCCCGGGCCAGGGTGGCCGGAATGTCCAGGTTGAGGGTATCGCCAAACCGGTAGGGCCGGCTTTCGGCTCCAGCCTCCACCCCGGTGGCGAGCTGAAGGGTCTCATGGCTTCCGGGAGATGCGTTGCCCATGGCTCCCAGAAGGGATTGGAGCGCCCGGTAGCCCAGGAAATCCGTCCCCTTCCGGGTGAGGGAGAAATCCACGCTCCGGGCGGCCTCCCGGGCCTCGTCCACCTGGCCCTCCTCCTGCGCCATACCCGCCGCCCCGGCCGCGCCACCCTCGCCCACCGTGATGTAGCCCTCGTCCACCATCCGCTCCACCAGCCGGTCCAGCAGCTCGGCAATCCGCTGCTGCAGGTCGGCGTCACCCTCTCCCTCACCCCGGAGCTCCTCCAGCATCTCGGCGGTGAGCTCGCCGCTGTCCACCAGCGCCTGCAGGAGGGCCCTCTTCAGGGCATCGAGGGAACGGGTGTCCTCATCTCCCGACCAACCCCACCACGGGTGGAAGTGGGGCCCGCCGGCGAATCCCCCGTCCATGAGGAAGTCGGAGAGGTGCTCAAGAAGGCCCTCCAGGTTCAGGGCATCGAGCCAACCGCCCTTGTAGCGGGTGTAGGTGGTGAAGCGCATGGAGCTCACGGGGTGGAAGGGCTAGGTTGGCGACATGGCTGAGCGAGACCGACGGACCCAGCGGGAACCCGGCACTGCGCCCTGGTCCCGGGAGGAACTCCAGGAAATCCGAGAGGGACTCCTGGCCCACTTCGACGCCGAGGCCCGGGACCTTCCCTGGCGGGATAGTCCCGATCCCTACCGCATACTGGTCTCGGAGGTCATGTCACAACAGACCCGCCTCGAGACCGTCGTCCCGTACTACCGGCGGTGGATGGAGCGGTTCCCGGAGCTCACCGACCTGGCCGCTGCCCAGGAGGAGGAGGTCCTGGCCCTCTGGCAGGGCCTCGGCTACTACTCTCGCGCCCGGAATCTTCGCGCGGCGGCCCGTGAGGTGGCCCAGCGATATGGCGGCCGCATCCCCGACCGGGAGGAGGAGCTCCAGACCCTCCCGGGAGTGGGCCCCTACACGGCGGGCGCCGTGGCGTCCATCGCCTTCGGTCGACCTGTCCCTGCGGTGGACGGAAATGTGCGCCGTGTTCTGGCCCGCCTCCGGGACGAGCCTGCCCCCTCGCCCCCGATGCTCCGCGCATGGGCCGGGGCGCTGGTGGACCCGGACCGCCCGGGGGACTTCAACCAGGCCCTCATGGAGCTCGGCGCCTCGGTCTGCACACCCCGGTCCCCGGACTGCCCCCGTTGCCCCCTTCGCCGCCACTGCGCCGGAAGGAAGGCAGGACGGGCCGAGGACCTTCCGGCCCGGCGTCCCAGGGGACCCGTTCCCCACACCCACGCTCGGGTCGTGGTGCTCCGGGTATCCACCGACGGAACGGACCGCTACCTTCTCCGCCGCCGGCCCCCTCACGGTCTGCTGGCGAGAATGTGGGAGTTTCCGGAAGAAGGGTTCCTCTCGGCCGGACCGGACGATGCCGGTGGCCTGGGTGTCCTGGACGATGCCGGCGACGCTGAGGCGGTCCCCGGCGCCCGGCTCGAGCCGGTGGAACACCTCTTCTCGCACCGCCGGATCACCTATCACCCGCGCCTCCTTGAACTGCCTCCTCCCCCGCCCGCCATTGCGGACAGTTCCGGAGAGGGGGATCTGTTCCGGTGGATCCACGATGGCGAACTGGAAGAGTTGCCTCTCCCCGTGGCTCAGCGCAGGATCCTGACCATGGTACGCTCCGGCCCCGGGCCCGGGGGGTGAATCGCAGGCCCGGGGGGTGAATCGCAGGCCCGGGGGGTGAATCGCAGGCCCAGGGGGTGAATCGCATGCCCGGGGGGGTGAAGCGGAGGCCCAGGGGGTCACTCCAGGGCCAAGGGGGTGAATTGACGTGGGGAATCGCCCATCTTAGTGCTTGTCGCGGCGCTTCCGTGCTCGTTGCGGCGCCCCAGTGCTCGTCACGGTGCTCCTTTCGGCACTCCAGCGGAGGTTTCTCTCCATGTTCCCATCCCTCCTGGTTCCTCTGGACGGCTCTTCGTTTTCCGAAGACGCCCTCCCGGTGGCCCACCGCCTGGCCCGTCTCCTCGAGGCCCGGCTGCACCTGGTCCATGTGATCCGACCGGCTCCCGACGCCGACCTCAAGTCGCCTCAGCAGGATCTGGAGTGGAAGGCGCAGATCCGGGAGGGCGCCGAGACCTATCTGGACGGCCTGGCGACGCAGATGGAGGAAGAAGGCATCCGGGTCACGACGGCGGTGTTGGAGGGAGGGGTGCCCCTGGCTCTGGACGGGTACGTGAAGCGCTCCCGGATTCCCCTGGTGGTCATGACGACCCACGGTTCGGGTGGGCTCC
>PWZC01000281.1 GCA_003567615.1 Gemmatimonadota bacterium
CCCGGTGATCCCGGGAAGGACCCGTTGCCGGGATTCGTACCCGTTGATCTCCTTGCGGAGTTCCTGGAAGATTCCGGGCTGTTCGGGTCGCGGGCCTACGAGGTTCATGTCGCCCCTGATGACATTGAAGAGCTGGGGAAGCTCGTCAAGCCGGAACTTCCGCAGGATGCGTCCGACGGAGGTGATGCGGGGGTCATCCTGCGAGGCCCAAACTTCTTTCCGGACTTCGGGCGGCTGGTGCACCATCGTTCGGAACTTGTAGATCCGGAACACCTTTCCACCGATGTCCTCCTTCCGACGGGGGTCTTCCGGGGCTCCCGGAACGTGTCGGCGTCGGTCGAGTCCGACACGCGGCTGCGTGAAGAGCACGGGTCCCGGCGAGGAGAGCCGGACCGCCAGGGCCACGGCGAGCATGATGGGCGAGGCGAGGATCAGAAGCACTAGAGCGGCCATGACGTTGATGCTCCGGCGGACCCTCCCATTCCACAGGCTTCGTCGCTGAACCGTCACGTACTGACAGAGAGGACCGACCCGCACCTCATCCAGCGCGAGGTCACTGCCGATACCAGTGGTCAGGATGGCCACTTCGGCGTTCCCGCGGAAACGCCACATCTCCCCCTTGGAGTCAGGGACTTCCGTGCCGGAAGGAGATAGAGAAGTGGAAGCTGGCATCTCGGCGGTCCCGTTATTGAAGATAGGTTAGGCGTTTCGGGTCTTCAGGCGAAGATGATGTCCCTCTCCGCTGGGAACACTAGTGTGCAAGCATCGTTCACTTGCAGGGCAGATGGGTGAATGTGTGGCGTATCTCCATATCTGGCTTTGGTTTACGGAAATGTTTACCGCCGATCCCAAACTCCGTGCCGTTGGGATGGACCCAACGTGGTGTGGACCCGGCACTACACGTCGTGGTTGGTTTCTTGCACGCGGGAGTCCGGGTTTGACGGGGGTGCCCAGCTTCTCCGCGCTCCGAGGGGGGCCTGAGGCGGGTCAGGGAGCCGCCGCGTCGTTGGGGGAGCCACGGCCCCGGGTCTGGTCCAGGTGCCGGTCTCGCGGGTTTGACCAGGCATCAGTCTTGCGTCAGCTTTCGGGTGTTCATCGCCCGTGCGAGCAGGACCCGGCCCTGACAGCGACAGAAGCCACCTCCGTGCCTGGCGTTCTTTCCTGGTCAACCTCAAGCCGCATCACGCGAGAAGGTGTCAGTTGACGAATTCGATTACCGGACCCGGTCGCGCTTCCGGGCCATCCGAAGGCCCGTTGACGCGAGGCGGTGACTCGACCTCCGAACTTCCATTCACTCCATCGCCGAATTCTTCACCCCACGCCTACCCGGCGGCCGAACACTGGGGTGACGAAGCTGAGGGAGGGGCGGACTGGAGGCGTTATCTCAGTGCGGTCGTCCGTCACAAGTGGCTGGTGATCGGCGGCTTGGTCCTCGGCCTCCTGGCCGGGATCATGGCGTACCGATCGGTGGAGCCCACTTTCGAGGTAGCGTCCACGGTCTGGATCCAGACCGGGGGCAACAACCAGCAAGGGGACGTGAATCCCATCCGGCCCAGCCAGCTCCTGTCCGAGACCGGATGGATCGATCTGATCCAATCGTTTGCCGTGCTGGACCCGGTTGTCCGCGAACTCCGGCTCTTCGTGGAGCCTGCTGAGCCCGGGTACGGTCCGTTCTTCATGGACTTCCAGGTAGAGGACGAGGTCGAGGGGGGCACCTACACACTGGAGCGGACCAGCGACGGGGCCACCTTCGTCTTGATGGATGGCAACGGACGGGAGCGGGACCGGGCTGCGCCGGGAGAGCCTCTTGGCGCAGGTATGGGCTTCAGTTGGATTCCCCCGGAAGACACGCTCGAACCGGCGACGACTCTCCAGTTCCGGGTCATGCGACCTCGGGATATGGCGCGAAACCTGAGAGAGTCCATGGTGGTACGCATCGACCGGGCCGGCACCTTCCTCCAGGTTTCCATGGCAGGCACGGACCCGGAACGGATCACCCGGACGGTCAATGGGATTGTCGAGCGCTTTGAGGTTGTGGCCGAGCAACTCAAGAGAGCCCAGCTTGACGAACTCACGGCCATTCTCGAGGAGCAGTTGGCTTACGCCGAGGCGAACCTGCGGACGGCAGAGTTGGAGCTGGAGAATTTCAAGGTTCAGACCATCAGTCTCCCCTCGGAACAGGGGGCACCCGTAGCCGCGGGGATTCAGCAGACCCAGGATCCGGCGTTCCAGAATTTCTTCAATCTCAGGCTCGAGCAGGAAGAACTCCAGCGAGACCGGCGCGCCATCGAGCGAGCCATGGAGCGATCTCGGGAACAGGAGAGGTTGACTCTTGAAGCTCTCGAGATCATTCCAACCGTCCGAGAGTCCTCGGAACTCATGGGCGTGATTGCTTCCACTGCCGGCCAGCGCGCCGATCTCCGGGCCCTTCGTCTCCGTTACACCGACGAGCACCCGGCGGTGGTGGCCTTGCGACGCGACCTCGGTCAGGTGGAGACAGTGACGATTCCTGGCCTGCTGACCGATCTCCTCGACGAAGTGCAACAGAGGGAACAGGAGATCCAGGTTTTCCTGGATCGGGCATCGGCCGAACTGCGTCAGATCCCTCCTCGGGCGGTGGAAGAGACACGCCTCGAGCGAAGGTATGAATCCGCCGAGAACCTCTTCCGCGACCTGCAGGCTCGATATGAGTCGGCCCGGCTCGGTGCAGCCAGCACCATCCCTGACATCCGGGCGCTGGACCGGGCGCAGGTTCCGAACTTCCCGACGTCGGACAGGAGCATGAGATTCTTCGCCATGGCCCTCATGGCCGGACTCGGTCTTGGTCTCGGCGGAGCCATCCTGCGCGACATGATGGATCCTCGGGTGCGGCGCCCGGATCAGGTCACGAAGGAACTCGGCCTTCCCATCCTCGCGACGATTCCCCAGGGAAAGCGCCGAAACGGACGCCTGCGTGAAGACGATCAGTATGCCATGATCGAAGCCTTCCGGGGGCTCCGGATGGCGGTTGCCTACGCCCACGGCGGGAGGTCTCCCCTGGTCACGGCCGTGTCGAGCCCCTCCCCCGGAGATGGGAAATCCTTTACGACCAGCAACCTGGGACTTGCATTCGCCGAGATGGGCGAGTCCACCCTCGTGATCGATGGAGACATCCGCCGAGGAACCCAGCACACGCTCTTTGATGTCGAGCGTAAGCCCGGTCTGACCGACTTCCTCTCCGGAGACATCTCCTACGAACAGGCCATTCAGGATACGGAGCACCCGTTGCTCAAGGTGATTGCATCCGGTTCTCGTTTCAGCGATGCCCCGGAACTCCTCGGCCTGCCGGCCATGACCGAGCTCATCTCACGAGCGCGCAGCGAGTTCGATGTGATCCTGGTGGACACCTCGCCGCTTGGAGCGGCCGTGGACCCCTACATCCTCGGTGCTGTCGCCGGGTCGCTCATTGTGCTGGTGAAGGAGGGAAGCACGGACCAGAACCTGGCGCAGACGCGCATCGAAGATCTGCGGCGTCTTCCGATCCACCTCCTGGGAGCGGTACTGAATGCCGTTCCCTCAAGTTCGGGGTATGGCTACTACTCCTATTCGCCCAGGTATCAAGTGCAAACCGAAGGGCGTTCAGATTCCCGACGCCGCCTGATCGGAGCGAATACCGGATGAACTCGAACTCTTCGCAGGAGCACTGCTCCATGGCCACCCCCTCTCGAGGCACCCTTCGTCGGAGTCCTCGGTCAAGACTACTGCAATGGCCGCTCCTTTTCGTGCTCGGCCTCGTTCTGACGTGGACTGCAGAGCCGCTGGTGGCCCAGACCCCTGAGCAGTGGGATGCCGCCCGGGAGACCGTTACCCGTGCCGAGCTTCTGGATCTCGTGGAACGATTGGAGACTCAGGCCAACTCCACCGCTTACAGCTCCCGCCTTCGTGCTCAGGCTCGCCAGAGCATCGAGGTCATCGAGCAGCGACTCCGGGAAGGTGACTTCCAGATCGGGGATCGTGTCGTCCTGGAGGTGGAAGGCGAGCCCGACCTCTCTGATACGCTCACCGTCCGGAGTGGTCCCGCAGTGAACGTGCCGGTGGTGGGGCCGCTCTCCCTGGCCGGGGTGTTGAGGTCCGAACTGCAGGAAGCGATGGAAACCCACATCGAGAGCTACATCCGCTCCCCTGTGATTCAGACCCAGTCCCTGATCCGTCTCTCCGTCATCGGAGAGGTGGGAAGCCCCGGTTTCTATGTCGTGCCCGCAGACGTCCCCATCACTGAAATCCTCATGATGGCAGGCGGACCGGGCGGGAACGCGAACCTCACCCAGATGCGGGTGGAACGGGGCGATCGGCGGATCTGGGAGGGGGAAGCGATGGAACTTGCCGTCATTCGTGGGCGAACCCTTGACCAGATGAATGTGCAAGCCGGTGATCGGGTTGTGGTCCCGCCGGGAGGTGCTCAGCGAGACGGCTGGGAGCGGGTGCGTCTGGCGGCCACGGTGGTGGGTACCCTGAGTACTCTCACCTACGTCGTGCTGCGGGTATTCTGACCGGCACGTCTCTGGCCTCCGAATCCTGCCCCGCATCTGCCAAGGTACAATGGATGCCCCTCCTCGACCGCAAGACCTCACAGTTCTTTCGGTACTTCATGCGGGCCTACCCCGGTCGCAGTGCCGTGATGGTCGTGCTGCTGGCCCTGGCGGGGTTTCTCGAGGGCGTTGGTGTGGTCACCCTCCTTCCGCTGCTGGAATTGGTGGTCGGGGGTGGCAGCGGGGATGTGTCCGGGGTGAGTCGGGCGTTTGCCTCCGCTCTCGAGTCGGTGGGCCTGGAGGCTTCGCTAGGGATCCTGCTGACCATCATCGTCGGGGCCATGATGGCGAAGGCCGTCGCGTTGTGGCTGGCCATGCGGCAGGTGGGCTTCACCGTTGCGCAGGTGACTACGGATCTCAGGATGTCCCTCCTGCGGTCGCTTCTGGCCGTCCGCTGGCGTCACTACGTGACTCAGTCGTCCGGCGCCATCGCCAACTCCATCAGCAGTGAAGCTCACAGGGCAGCGTCTGCCTACCGAGAGGGGTGTGCTCTCATCGCAGGCATCCTTCAGGTCTCTGTGTATGTGCTGGCAGCTCTTCTGATTTCATGGCGGATGGCCCTGGGCGCTGTGGTCATCGGTGCCGTTTTCCTCTTTCTGCTGAGGGGTCTGGTCCAGATCGCTCGTGAGGCCGGACAGGCGCAGACGGATCTGATGAGGTCCCTCATCAGCAGGCTGACCGATGCCCTTCGGGGCATCAAGCCGATCCGCGCCATGGGACGGGAAGATGAGCTCAGACCCCTCCTGGAGAGGGAGACGGAAGGCCTGAACGACGCATTGAAGCGTCAGGTTTGGGCAGCCGAGACGCTCAGGCTCTTCCACGAGCCTACCGTCGCGCTGCTTCTTGGTCTGGGTCTCTTCTTCGCCCTGGGCGTGGCTTCGTTTCCGTTTGCTTCCATCATGGTGCTGGCCTTCATCTTCTACCGTCTGATGACCCACGCCAATACGCTCCAATCCCGCTACCAGGTACTCACTGTGGGCGAGAGCGCTTTTTGGTCTCTCAAAGAGCAGGTGTGGACCGCTGAGCGAGAAGCTGAGCCCGATTCGGGGACGAGACGGCCTCCTCCTCTCCTCGAAGGGATCCGGCTCACCAATGTCTTCTTTTCCTACGATCAGACTCCGGTCCTGCGAGGACTCGATCTGGAGGTGGAGGCCCATTCGTTCGTGGCTCTCTACGGACCCTCGGGTACCGGTAAGACCACCATCGCCGATCTGATTATCGGCCTTCTCCAACCCGATGGGGGAACCATTGAGATCGATGGCGTCTCACTTCCCGAAATCGATCGGAAGGCATGGAGACGGCAGATCGGGTACGTGCCCCAGGAGGTGTTTCTCTTCCACGACACCATCTACAGCAACGTGACGCTCGGGGACGAGTCGGTGTCTCGATCGGCGGTGGAAGAGGCCCTGAAGGCTGCAGATGCGTGGGCCTTCGTCGAGGAGCGAGAGGGCGGATTGGACGCAGTGATCGGGGAGGGCGGGTCAAAGCTGTCCGGTGGCCAGCGGCAGCGGATCTCCATTGCCCGAGCTTTGGTTCACAATCCCCGCCTTCTCATCCTGGACGAGGCCACCGCCGCCCTCGATCCGCTTACCGAGCGGGAGATCCTCGCCACGCTCCGCCGGCTGAGTCGGGACGTCACCATCCTGGCCATCTCTCACCAACCTGCCTTGAGGGATGCTGCCGATGTGGTGTACTACCTTGAACATGGAAAGGTGTCGGCAGTGGAAAGAAAGAAGGAGGAGGTTTTCGCAATGCAACTGTCCGAGGCCCAGCAGATGGTCCTAGGTGAGTCATGACATCCCTCAAGACCGTTCTCCATGTCGTTGGGGCCCGTCCCAACTTCATGAAGATTGCGCCGATCCTGCGGGCCGCCGAGACCCGTGGCGAATGGCGGAATATGTTGGTCCACACCGGGCAGCATTACGACGCTGAAATGTCCGACGCCTTCTTCCGGGATCTGGAGATGCCGGCGCCGGACATCCACCTGGGAATCGGATCCGGTACACATGGGGCTCAGACCGCTCGGGTTCTGGAGGCCATGGAGCAGGTGCTTCTGACACATGCCCCGGATATGGTGGTGGTGGTGGGCGATGTGAACTCCACCCTTGCGGCAGCCCTGGCTGCGGCAAAGATGCTCATCCCCGTGGCGCATGTCGAGGCCGGGCTCCGGAGCGGGGATCGGCGCATGCCGGAGGAGCTGAACCGGATCCTCACGGATCAACTCTCTTCCCTGTGCCTGATCCCGTCGAGGGATGCAGAGCCGAACCTTCGGCGAGAGGGGATTCCCGATGAGCGGATCCGATTCGTCGGCAACGTGATGATCGATTCGCTCCTCCACGCCATGGACCGAGCCCGTGCCCTGGATACCCTGGAGCGTTTCCAGCTCCAACCGAAGGGGTTCTTCCTGGCGACCCTCCACCGGCCCTCCAACGTCGATGACCGGGACCAACTGGAAGAAATCCTGTCGGGCCTGCGCACGCTGGCCGAGGAGACCCCCGTCGTACTCCCCCTCCATCCCCGGACCCGGGCACGAATCGAAGAGTTCTCGCTGGACACGAATGGTCTCCAGATCACGGAGCCCCTGGGGTACCATGAGATCCTTCAGCTCCAGGAGCAGGCTCGCCTGGTCCTCACCGATTCGGGAGGAATCCAGGAAGAGACCACCGTGTTGGGCGT
This sequence comes from Gemmatimonadota bacterium, assembly GCA_003567615.1. Classification (GTDB taxonomy): domain Bacteria; phylum Gemmatimonadota; class Gemmatimonadetes; order Longimicrobiales; family Gaopeijiaceae; genus PWLA01. The sequence goes on from PWZC01000281.1 coordinate 7,245, forward strand.
GCCGTGTCTGACCCTTCGTTCCAGTACGGAACGACCGATAACAGTGACAGATGGGACAAATATGCTAGTGCCTGAGCGAAGTCGCTCCAAAATCCTCATGGCTGTGAATCTTCTCCTTTCGAATCTGTCCATTCCACGCCGTCCTGAGGGGTGGGACGGGGTGGCGGCCGAGCGAATCGTGCGCGCCATTGCTGATTTCTTGAGCGAACGGGTCGGTAAAGCGTAGGCTGAAGCTCACTCATGGCGTTTGCTGAAGAGGACGTGGCGGAAGGAGGGCTTGAGGCCCACCGATTTCCTGCGGTCGCACGACATACGCCATGGTCTTTCTCCTTGGGGATCCTGCGACTGTCGTGTTGGTGGATACGGCAGGTTGACTTACCACATTGAACCATCGACACACATGAAAGCGGTACATATATCTCTTCTGAGGAGATTATTTCACGCATTGGCAACTCGCCCTTTGGACGTTTCACGCATGATGGTTCGTGGTTTGCTTCATCAAGCGTATGCAATAGGTGAGGGGCCAGACGGTGATATGCATTTGACCGAAGCTGAAAAGGCTGAGCAACTATACAAAATCATTAACGGTATAGTTGATGCTAATACACCCCTGCACCCCAAGAGTCACGGTCTATCTTCCCCACTGACAATCTCGTTGAAGTCTTATCCGCCATGATTTGCCACGCTACACCCAACACTACGGTGTCTGACCGCTCAAACGATGGTTCCGGACAACATCATTCTATGGGTGGCGTCCGGGGACGAAGGGAGACTTCCGAGCGAGATACGGGATCTAAGTCCGCTGATAGATGTGCGGACATGCGAGGATACTGGGCCTTACAAAAAGATAATCCCTGCCCTTGAAACGTTTCCTGACCATGTGATCATCACTGCAGATGACGACGCTTACTACTGGCCAAGCTGGCTGGAAGAACTCGTGCAATCATGGAGTGGGCGACGTACTGAGGTTGTTGGACATCTTCTTCACCGTATACAACTGAATAACGATAGATTACCTGCGCCGTATAGCAATTGGTCCTTGGATGATCCTGGTGCCACGGCGCCGTCTCGATTGAACTTTCCTGCCGGAGTTGGTGGGGTGCTGTATCCACCGGGTGTTTTTCATTCTGCTGTGTGTAATAGTTCGCTCTTCATGGATATCTGCCCTATGGCTGACGATGTCTGGCTTTACTGGATGGCAAGACTCAATCAGGCCAGTGCCAGAAGGACCAAGTCACAAAGGTCATTTGTGACATGGCTTGAATCTCAAGGTAAAGCCTTGTGGAAGGACAATGTCTCGCATGGTAATGACAACGTCATAAAGGCCATGGTCGCCCATTTTGGTTTCCCCAATTAGCGCCGGTATTGGGACCGCTGGTGCTCGCGGCGGGCACACGCGTCGTCCTCCATATTTGCACTCATGTTCGTCGAGGCACCGAAATGGTCACTCCAGCATACCTACCATAAAGAGTGAAGAATTGCAATGCCCGAAGTATCAGTAATCGTTCCCGCATACAATGCGAGCGCTTTGGTACCGAACGCCGTCAAAAGTATACGGCAGCAGACCCTGCTCGATCTGGAGGTTCTGCTCGTTGATGATGGTTCTACTGATGCCACAGCCTCCGTTATGGACTTGCTCGCCAAGGAGGACCTGAGGATCCGAACGGTGAAAATGCCGGAAAACTCAGGTGTTTATGAAGCCAGGGCCACGGGCCTCGAGTTGGCGAGAGGAAAATGGGTAGGGTTCGTCGATTCTGATGACCTGGTAAAACCGGACATGTTTGAAATCATGGCGCGTGAGGGCGCAGATAGTGGCGCCGATATTGTCATTTGCGGCGTGGATATGTGCGACCAGGATGGAAAGTTCCTACGTTACAGGGTGGAATTCCCTAGTACTCATACGGTCACTGAAGGGATTCTAGGACGATTTTGTGGATTCGGGTTTCAGACTGGCTCTCTTTGGAACAAGCTTTATCGGCGAGAGCTGATCACGAAATATCATGGGAAACCCCTCCGATGGCGACAAGATACCAACGAAGATGTCATCGTAAACATTGGGTGTTTTGCCGACGCTCTCCGGGTAAGAGTGGTAAAAGATAGTCTTTATAACAACCTCATCCGCACCGAGAGCGTGACACGGAGTCTTGATAACTCACGTGCTTTCGTATCGCTGATTCGGGCTTACGCATTGGCCGTAGATCTGTACCACCATAGGGGTGAGGACGTGCTGGGGAATATCGATCGATTGTACCTACATCAACTAGCATTCTCCTGCTATCGGGTCCGCTCTCTTGCCGAGTTGGAGCCGCACGCTGATCGATTCCGGGAGGCATTGACGATCCTGGCCAGGCTGCGGCCAGCCACCTTGTCCGCTTTCGCAAATCGAGGTCTATGGGAACCGGTAAGTCGGCAAAATACATTCGAGAGCAAATGGCGGGAGTGGCTATCCGCGTCCAAGCAACTGATCAAAAGTCTTGTCCCTCGCGTTCCCCGTGATGCAACACGAGAGTAGGTGGGTTTGGCGCGGGGCCTTGCGCCTGTCCACTAATACTGTGCCAGCGTGCCCGCCCGCTTCGCGTACTTGAGCCCCACGCGAAATGTGGTGACTCCGACGGTGAGGAGGACCACGGTGAAGGTGAGGAGGATCATAAGGTCCGGGTAGATCGCTTCGATGGGTAGGCCCTGCAGGACACTCCGGCGGAGCCCACGGAGACCGTAGGTGAGGGGGACCACGAGGGCCAGAGGACGCACGATTTCAGGGATCACCGAAACAGAGTAGTAGACGCCCCCCAATAGCGTCGACACGGTCACTGTCGCGGCGATGAGCGGGCCTGAGGTGCGGAATACCAGGTGGAGCGCGGCACCCATGAGTCCCACCGCCAGGTAGCACAGAATGATGAGGCCAAGGATCAGAACGCCCAGGGGGAGTCCGGACCAGGCGATGGACTGCCCTGCAATGGGGATGGCAGCCAGCATCAGCGCTGATCGGATCGTGTTCTGGACGAATCCGTACCCCACCAGCCCCGCGAGGAGGACTGGCAGGGACGTGGGTGTGGCAAAAAGGGCCTCCAGCGTTCCGGATGAGATCCCGGAGGCGATACCGTCGGTTACGCTCCGAATGGCAAAACCCACGTAGAGCGTCGCAATGAGGCCGAGAATGAGAAAACCGAAATACTGCTCTCCCTCGTCCTGAATGCTTGGGGATACGGTGGGCTGCAGCGCCTCGGCCACGAGAAAGAGGGGGACCAGTGAGACCAGTAGCCCGAAAAACGAGAAGACGATTCGAAGGCGGTAGCTTAGGGCCGTCAGGGCTGATGCCCGGACCAGGGCCAGGATCTTGGTCATCTCCCGGGTGAGTCTCATGCGCACCCCGCCACCACAGAAGAGGATTGAGCGGCGGGAATCGGATCGGCGGACAGGGTCTCTATGAATTCCGCCAGCGGCACTTCGCGGGGACTCAGAAGAGCCACCTCGATCCCAAGCCCGGTGAGTTCCCGCACGAAGCGAGCGGCGGCGGCCCGCCCGCCGGGAATGTGGAGTCGGACGTGTTCCCACCCCTCACCGTCTCTGGCCTCCGGTAGGCCGTCCACCTCCAGATACGCCACTGAACCCAGTTGGCGGAGCGCCGCCTTCACTCGACCCCGGGCCACCAGTCGGTAGCGATTGTCCGCGACGGCCTCGAAGAGGTCGTCGGTGCGGCCATTCACCACAAGACGCCCATTCTCGAGAATCCCCACCCGGGGGCAGAGCTCCCGAACCTCTTCCGCATCATGGGTGGCCAAGAGGATCGTGCACCCCTGTTCCCGGTTGATCCGGTCCCGAAGGAACACCCGGAGATTCCGGGCCGACACCGGGTCCAGGCTGCGGGTCGGTTCGTCCAGGAGCAGGACCGCCGGATCCGAAAGGAGCGCTCTGGCGACCAGAAGCCTTTGCTTCATCCCGGACGAAAAGAGACCCACCTGTTTCGTGCCCGTATCCCCAAGATCCACCACGTCCAGGACGTGGTCCACCCGCTTACGGGCCTCGACTCCGGAGAATCCCTGTAGCGATGCGTAGAGCTTGAGATTCTCTTCGGCATTCAACCGCCAGTAGAGCGACCGCTCATAGGGAATCACGGGGACGAGACGCCGCCGCACCGCCATGGGATCCTCGGCAACGTCGATACCATCGACCCTGGCCGTTCCCGAGTCGGGGAGTACGAGTGTGGCCAGGATCTTGAAGAGCGTCGTCTTTCCGGCGCCGTTCTTCCCCAGAAGCCCAAAGAACTCCCCCTTACGTACGGAGATGGAGACGTCGTGAAGAGCTTCCTGATAGGAAGTGGATCGCGGGTGGAGGACGGTTTCCTTCCAGGAGCGTCGCACCGGAAATCGCTTGGAGACCGCCTTCACTTCGACCAGTCCGCCTGCGTCGACGGAGGGCGTCATGCGATGGAGTCCGGGAGGTCTACCGAGAAAACCTCGGGCAGCTTGCGAAACGAATGGATGTGGGCGGGATCATCTCCGATCACTACGGCGTCCAGCTCCACCCAGGCGTGGGCCTGGAAGTCACCGTCCAGCTTTCTGACCCCCACCTCCACCCGGCAGGGGCCGAGACCCTCTCGGCGCAGAAGATCCCGGAGGGCCAGAGATCGCACGAGGCACTGGGGTCGGCCCGGACCGAAGCGGGCCGCCTGGTGCACCGCCCAGGCCAGGTCCGACGCCCTGCGCCTCTTCTCCAGGGAAAGGGAGACCAGACCGTCGGCCTTCAGTCCGGCATGCCCCCCGGTCTCGTCGAGCCTGGCGGCTGTAAGGAAGCGGCCCCTGGGAATCGTGGCCTTCCGAACGCCCCAGCGCATGAGCGCTACCTGCGCGCGGCCCAGATCAGCCCAGCCGCGTGGGCCGATGGAGGCGAGCGTCTGTAGGCGTCCCAGTGTTCTGGAGAGCACAGTAGGTTCAATTCCTGGGTAGATGACGGATCAGACCCCGGTTGTGGTCAGCCGGGGAAGACTGCGACCCCTCGACTCTCCCGTACCCAGACCCCTCGGTCAGGAGGGGGTGGGGGTGCAGAACTTGTCGCTCCGTATGCTCGGAGTGCACCGGCCCCACCCGAAGGCCTCCCAGCCCTCATACGCATCAAAATCGGCGATACCGAGTCCCTCACCACCCCTGGTGAGTTCACGGAAGGTACCGAGGCAGGTGAGTCGAGGCGTCTCATACATGGGCATACGGCTCCGCAGCAGGTGAGTCCGGAACAACGGCCAAATGAACTGTTGAACATGGCACAACTCATGCCAACCTAGCCTTCAACCACCTTTCGCTGGAAATTGCCCTGAGCAGGGAGGCCCAACCTCCGGAATCCAGGTCTGCCTTGGACTGAAGGAGGACTCTGAGCGGGTCGCGGCGAATGAGTCCCATCTCCTCCGTCAACCACTCTTCGGGTCGAGCCAGTTCCACGTCGGCCTGTCTCAACAGTTCGGGAACGTAGATCTCTCGCATGAGACCTTGGGCCGTTCCGGTCCGAAGGCCACGGTTTCGAATCTCCAGGAACGTGTGCGGAAGGTACGGTCTCATGGCGTCCCGTAACAGGGCTTTCGGTTCGAGGGGACGGTACATCCAGGACGGCGGAAAGCTGCGGATCAGTCGCGCAAGTCGAAGGTCCAGTAGTGGGGATCGCAGTTCCACTCCCCTGAAGCGCAGGTCGTCGAAGAGGGCGGCACCAAATCGACTAAATCGATAGTTCAGGAGCGCCCAGGCGCGCCATCCTTCGAAGGGTGAGTCCGCCGTCTCCATCCGGAGGGAATCGAAGCTCTCCTGGTCAACCAAGAGGATCTCCTGCGCCTCCTCTGTGGAGGTTCGGATCCACTCCGGCAGGGACCGGCCCGCCGGGCGGGGAATGATGGTCCTTCCCAGGATATGTTCCAGCCTCCGACCGAGATCCGGGTGTAGGTTGATCCGGACAGATGTGTCGATGGCTCGCCATATGGGGATGGGGCGATGAGCCCAGAGCAGGCGGGCAGACACGATGGGCCTGAAGCGCCGGAAATGCTCGGCCAAAACCATGCTCGGGGAGGTGGAAAACTGATTGTCGCCTCCACGGCCGGTCAAGAGCACCCGATGGCCCTCCTGGATGGCTCGGGTGGCCAGCGCCTGCTGCACACCGTTGAAGGGATACCGGCCGGGGTGGGAGTGATGGTCCTGAGGCCGATCCAGCCATTGCTCCGTCCGGATCGCATCGTACCCCACCCACTGAACGTCCAGGCTGAAGTGTCGGGCTGCGGACTCGATCCACGGTCGCTCGAACCCGGGGTCCCCCTCGGGATAGTCGATGGAGAGGAGGGCGAGATCCCGCTGCCGGGCCGTCGAACCGGCCCCCTTCAAGCCGGCGAGAACGGCGGACGAATCCTGACCACCACTGAGCGCCAGGGAAGCGCCCACGCTGGGGGACCGTTCCGCCACACTGGCAAGGATCTGCCGGCCGACAACCCCTGCCGCTTCTTCCCGCGGCGGCCTGGTGGTCGCCCACAACTCGGGCTGGCCAGCGAACCGGTGCACGCGAAGGTCGCCCCGACCCGCTGTGACGAAGTGACCGGCAGGGAGTTCCAGGATCCCCTTCCAGGCGGTCCGGGAGCCATCTCCGGGGATTCCCGAGAGAGCGCTGAAAACCCCGGCTTCGTCGAAAGCCGGATATGGGGCAGGCGCACCCGCCGGACCCGCGCCCGCCAGGACAGTGGCAGACGAGTGCATGAGGATGGTGGAGCCCAGGGTCCGATAGAATAGCGACCGGGTGCCAAATACATCCCTGGCCGCAAAGAGCGTGCTGTCCGAGGTGTTCCACGCACAGAAGGCGTAGTCCCCCTCCAGGTGCAGCACACACGCCTCTCCGTAGGCCAGATAGGCGGCAGCAATGAGGTCGGCCGGACTCAACGACACAGGAGGATGCCCGATCTTCTTCAGCTTTTCCAGCAGATCGCTTCGGAAGTAGAGGCTCGCATCGCAGCCGACCACAACGGGGCCTGCCCGACCCATGAGGACCGGGCTCGCCACGTCATCCTCCATTTCCCACCGATCCCGGGCCACTCCGAGGAAGCCCCCCGAGTCGAACCTCTTGACCTCCACCTGCTCGGAGCCACGCCATGCTGCGCCCCGCAGGAGGGCTCGAACCCGTTCTTCGGGCCATGCATCCGGATGCGGGTCGACCCCGGCTGAGAGACATGTCACGGTCCGATTCCGTCCCCGTTCTTCATCCCGTGATCCTCTCAGGTTTCTTCATGGGCATGGCACGCAACGTGCACCCCCATGGCTTCGCTCAGCCGACCCTCCTGCCTGGAATGCGATGGACCCTTCCAGGCTTCATCACCGCTCTTTCGTCCGGTTTCCGGTCTGGATCATCTCATGATCAAGCTTCCGAATCGAGGTCCCAACGTCATCTTCCAGGAGATGGACGACGAGGCTGTTCTGTTCTGTACCCAGTCCGAAGTCTACTTCGGGCTGAATTCAGTCGGCAAGACGATCTGGGAATTGTTGGGGGATGGAGTTACCCGCTTCGACAAATTGATTGCGCTCCTGTCACAGCGATATCCAGAGGTCGAGGAACGTGTTCTGCAAGAGGATGCCGCAGAATTCCTCGAGCAACTTCACGAGAACGGCTTGGTCACAGCCCCGGCGGCCGACCCTCAGCAGGACGATGCCGGGCATGGATGACCTCGGCCATGCCACCGCAACCGGAGAGCATCCCGGATCCACGAAGACTCGGGAGCTCGGGTTCACCTATGCCCTGTTCGGTGGAGTGATTCACTCGTCGATACCGCTCCCGGAGTTACGTCCCGTCGATTCGGACGTCTGGGATTGGCACTTCGAGGTGGTGGATGAGCTGGAGCCGGCTCGAGAGGTGAGGACCATGGGATCGATGCAAATGTATGCGGAGATCTACAGTCGGACGTACGCTCACGCCGCTGGGTACCGCGTAGAGGTCGACGATACAGGGGTCTTCGATGTTTCTGCCGATGGGACGTTCATCCGACACCGGCCCCGTGCGGACCCATGGTGGGACTTCGGACGAGCTCATCTGCTCGGTCAGGTCATGGCCATCTCCCTTCAGATCCGCAGCGTCATCACACTGCACGCCAGCGCCGTGGAAACCCGTGATGGGGTCATCGGATTCCTGGCACCCAAGCACTTCGGGAAGACCACCCTGTCCCTGATCTTGACCCGGGAGGGAGCTCGGTTCGTGACGGACGACACGCTTCCCGTGCAACTCGGCGACCCACCTCTGGCTCTCCCCGGCGTCCAGAGTCTTCGAGTCCTTGCGGACAACGAGGAGGCGAAGGAGTTGATTCGAGGCGCCTTCGGTGCCCCGGTCCGACTCGAATCAGCGAATCGGGATGGAAAGATCCGGACCCCCCCACTGCCATTGCCCAGGATTCTCTCTCGCGCCCGGAAGCTGGAGGCGCTCTATCTCCTCCAGCCGGTTCGAGCCGGGGATGGTGGAGAGTCGGTGGAAAGGCTTCCCACCCACGGACCGGAGGCAGTTGCCAATGTTCTCGGTCAAACCAAGATCGGTGGGGTCCTTGGACCTGGTTTCGTGCCGGACCTCCTTCGCCAGGTATCCGGCATCGCCCGCCAGGTGCCCGTCTACCGACTTCGGATCGTCCGGGACCTGGAGCGGCTCCCCGAAGTGGCTGAACGGCTGCTCTCCTGGCATGGGACACCCGGAGAGGTGACCTGAGCTCGAAATCTCATTTCCCCAGGAGACCCCGCACGTAGGCGGTGGTCTCCACAACCCGATCCAGACGTCGTCGGACCGGACTGGGAGGCGTCAGTGAGTCCGGAGCCGAGGAGTCTGCCGGCGAATCCTCCCCCACTTTCGTCTCGATTCCCGCCGACTTCCACGCGTCAGTCCGCGCCCACGGTCGAATCGTGCCGTGCTCTGAGCGACCCGGTCGGAGGGCTGCCTCCCAGATCAGTTGCCGGATCTTCACGGGTGGCCGGGGCGCCCGCGAGGGGGGAGCGAACATCTGGGCATAGTGCTTTCTGACCAGGGCGATGATGGGCTTTGGCGTCGGTGCCTCCAGCGTCTCCAACCAGTCCGGGTCCACGGGAACATTGCCCCATTCTGTGGCCAGATGAAGTGTCCACCAGAGAGTGGATTCCGCTTTGGCCTGTCGGGCCGTACGGACGACCTGATCCCACTGAAGCTCGGGGCGGGTGACGAGCAGACCGGTATCTCGAAGCGCCTTCCACGTGCCAGACTCGAGTGCATGGGACCAGGCGAAGTGGATTGAGTTGTGGATGAGCATGTGCTCCCACGATGGCCTCAGGGTTCCCGGTAGGGCGCCGATGGGTACGGCCTCCCGCCACAGGTCCCGCGCAGCGAAGTGGAACGGATTCTCCTTCTGGAAGATCTCCGTGTGGATCTCCAGTCCGAGGAAAAGGCCGCTGCCATCTACGAGGGGTGGAAGATGGTGATGCTCTTCGTAGACCTCTTCCTGGACCGAGTTGGCCCGATGGGCCCAATCGAGACCGCGCGCAATTTCCCATACTGCAGAAGAGTGCTCGGGATGGACAAGAAGGTCCACATCCCACATGGGGCGGTCGATCACCGGGAGATCCAGGGCGTGGACCAGGCCGCTCCCCTTCAGCAGAACCAAGGGGATCGAAGCCGACTCGCACTCCGCGGCAAGACGACGAAGTTTGCGCTGCATTTCTCCGAGCCTGAGGGCGTGGGTGAGCCGAAGACGCTGCATGGCCTTCAGGCCGTCGTCATCGATGTCCAGTCCCGGGTGGGATCGTCTCGTCGCGGTGAGGGCATGGACGAGAGCGGGTAGCGCCGACTCCCGTTGCGCAAGATAGATCAGGAGGGGCCAGTCAACGGACCCGTCCCACCCGGCATCGGTGAGCTCTCGCAGTACATGGGAGCCCTCGGGCCTTCGATGCGCTGTGGCCAGGACAAGCCGTGATTCCCACAAGAGCGAATCTTTCATGAGCTTCCTGAGGGTGGCTGAAGCGGCGGGTCCAAGTGGACACCGCTCCTGGGGGACAGGGAGAAAGTGTGCGGTCAGGATCGAGGCGGTGCGTGCGCTTGCAGCCACTCTTCGACGGCAACCATGGCCACGATGAACGCATCCCACTCCAGCCTCCCCTCGAGAGCCCGATCGACGCTGCGGCGGAACCGATCCGGAGAGACCAATCCCATCCTGACAGACTCCCAGGGCGTGCGCAACCGCGATATCTTCTCCTGGATCTCAGATTCAAGCCGACGATGGAAGTAGTGTTCAAATGTGCCCGTCTTGCCCCGCCCACCGAGACGGGGCGCCAGGATTTCCTCGGGAAGTCTGCCCCTCATGGAGTCGCGGAGCAGGGGCTTCAGTTCTCCCGGGCGATGCATCTCCTCGAATGGGCGGCTCAGGGCGAAAGACAGGACGCGTCGATCGTAGAAGGGCGAGCGGAGTTCCACGCCCTCACTTCTGAGGACCGCGAAGAGGGTCGCGCACACCCGGGAGAAGCGGGAATCCGACGCGGCCCATACCCGGAAGCGGGAATCGACGGAACGATGACGGGCCAGGACCCTCTTTGCATACGCGGTGCGATTGCCCTCCCGGATCTTGCTCACTTCGAGGACTTCGCCATTGAGCCAGGGGGGCACCGGCCACTCAAAGGGGCGGGAATCGATGGGACGGCGGAGAACCAGCTCGAGAAGGTCGAACATGGGATAGGGAATGGACGGCTTTATGACCCAACGTTTGATGTGCCCGAGTTTCGGTCGGCGGCCTTCGGGCAGAAGACGAAAAAGTTGTAGCCACCGCCCGCTACGAAAGAGATCAGCGAGAAAATAGGGCGGAACGAAAAAGAGATTATCACCACCATTCCCGCTGAGGAGGACGCGCACGCCGAGGTCACGGGCTGTCCGACCAAGGGCCCGGTTCAGGCTTTCGTGGAGGTGACCTTCCGGATAGGCACGCTCAGCAACCTGGGAAGGATCGCGGTTCAACAATCGGATACCGTCGGTATCAACCCAGTTTATTGGGAGCCCAAAGGATTCCGCAGCTATCGAAAGATAACGATCTTCATTTGCATGTTCTTCCGGAGGTAGCCTGTATGAGAGAAGGTGGAACGGAATGTCTTCCGGGAAGGTCTCAGTCCCTCTGTAGAGTGCGCCCAGTAGAGCCGTCGAGTCATAACCTCCACTTATGGCCAGGCCTGCCCCTGACTCGGGTACTCGCCCGCGGACGGATTTCGAAAGGATGGCCGCCAATGCCTCCGGCGCTTCCCGGCCCCAGGATACCTGAGCTGCTGGATCTGACCCGGGCTTCCACGATTCACTGATTCGAAAGCTGACGCCTTCGGCATTGTCCTCATGCACCCAGGCATCCAGATGATGGCCCGGTGGGAGTTCCTCGATCCCTTCCCAGGCGGACGCCTGACCCACTCCACCGTGGAAGAGGAGTGACCTGAGCGTCGCAACCGGGTTGAACGATGGGGGACGTTCGAACAGCGAGACGAGGGGATGTGGAGTGGAGGCGAGCAGCAATCCCCCATCCACCTGCCGGAAGAAGAGGCTTCGCGATCCGAAGGGGTCCCGGGCTGCAAGGAGAGTTCGCTTCTCCGGATCCCAGGCGACAAAGGCGAAGTCCCCGAAGAGGTGATTCGGGCAGTTCCCACCCCACGCTCGATAGGAGGCGGCGATGAGATCCGAGGGAGACTTTGATCGGGGTGGCCATCCTGAGACGCTGAGATGTCCGCTCAGCGCCTTCCGGTCGTAGAGCGCAGCGTCTGAACAGACAAGGGCCGACTCGCAAGTTCCAATGCGAGCCGGCCCTGCAATGTCGTCGGGTTCTTCCCAATCGTCCCGGATGACCCCCAACATCGCCCCGTCCGAGCGAATCACATCAAGCTTTTCCGAGCCTCTGCCTGGAATGGCCCGCAGCAACCGAGCGAATCCATCATGGTCAAGCCGCTGTGCAGCCGGTCCCAGGAATGCAATGATTCCACTCATGTCAACATTGGCTGAACCCTGCCAAGCAGCCGAATGTGGAGCAAGGTAAGCTCGAAACGGGGGGATTTCCCCGTCTACTCCCCAAAATCAGAGGTTCGCCGACTTAGAGCAGGTCGAACCTACCGATTAACAACCCGAGCAGGAGATTTCCACGGTCGAAGAGACGAAGTCGCCAATCCCCGAGGAGTACCCATTGGCAGGGTCTCCGCCGTTCACGGTCGTTCCGGAAAGGGTCAGCTCGCGCAGGGTACCGAACCTCTGGAGGGAGGGCTTCTCGTACACAGGCATACCTCACTGAAAAAGAGTGGATGAAGTGGTCCCCCTCGCTTGAGGAGGAACCTAAGGAACGGACGCCCTCATCAAATGCATGTTTAGTGCCATGACATCTTTACTGCCGAACAAAGGGAAACGCAAGTCCTCTGCGTCCAGCCTGCGTCGTCCTCCCCACCATGGCCGGGCGCCGAGGTCCCAGGAGAAGTGCCCTTCCCTCTGGATCGCCAGGGACCCGTTCAGTACTTTTCCACACATGGCGCGAGTTCCCCGCTGGAAGCGCGGCCTTCAGACTCCAAAACCCGAAGTGTCCCCATATGGCTTCCGATCCCCAGCTCGACCTTTCCTTCCTGACCCGCCTCGGCGTGGACGGCACCCACCTCTCGGGCACCTCCACCGGACGGCATACCCTGGACCCGGCCACCGACGCCGACAGTCCGGCCTCTCTCCGAAGCACCACACCGGTGGATGGGAGCCTCATTGCCACCGTGGCGAGCACCGATCGTAGTCAGTACGAAGAGGTTGTGGCCCGAGCCCAGGAGGCGTTCCGGTTCTGGCGCGAGGTGCCGGCCCCTCGACGGGGTGAGGTCGTTCGGCAGATCGGCGACGAACTCCGGGCCCACAAGGACGATCTCGGCCGGCTGGTGGCCTATGAAATGGGCAAGATCACCGAGGAAGGGAAGGGCGAAGTTCAGGAGATGATCGACATCTGCGACTTCGCCGTGGGTCAGTCCAGGATGCTCTACGGGAAGACCATGCCCTCAGAGCGCCCCGAGCACCGCCTCTACGAGCAGTGGCACCCCCTGGGACCGGTGGCGGTGATCACGGCCTTCAACTTCCCGGTGGACGTCTGGGCCTGGAACGCCATGATCGCCGCAGTTTGCGGCGATGTCATCATCTGGAAGCCATCGGAGAAGACGCCGCTGTGCGCCATGGCGGTGCAGGGGATCGTGGCCCGGGTTCTGGAGCGGAACGAACTCCCCGAGGGGATCTTCTCCGTCGTTCAGGGAGGGCGCGAGGTGGGCGAGTTCCTCACCACCGACGAGCGCATTCCCCTGGTTTCGGCCACCGGGTCAATCCGCATGGGGCGTGAGGTGGGCCGCACGGTAGCGGTGCGTCTCGGCCGCACTCTGTTGGAGTTGGGCGGCAACAACGCCATCATCGTCTCGAGCCAGGCCGACCTGGACCTGGCCGTTCGGGCCATCGTCTTCGGCGCTGCGGGCACGGCGGGACAGCGGTGCACCACAACCCGTCGTCTCATCGTCCATGAGGATGTCTTCGACGAGCTGAGGGAGCGCCTGATCCGGGCTTACTCCGGGCTTCGTATCGGCAGTCCCCTGGATCCGGAGACGCTGGTTGGGCCCCTGGTGGATGCCGACGCCGCTCGGGCCATGCAGGAGGCGCTGGAGCAGCTCAAGGCCTCGGGGGGTGAGGTCCTCTTCGGGGGCGAGATTCTGGATGGGGAGGGATTCGAGGCGGGGAACTATGTCCGCCCGGCCATCTGCCTGGCCGAGAACGACTTTCCCATCGTTCAGGAAGAGACCTTCGCACCCATCCTCTATCTCATGCGCTACCGGGAGCTGAATGAGGCCATCGACCTCCAGAACGGAGTCCGGCAGGGGCTCAGCTCGTCCATCTTCACCAACGACGTTCGGGAAGCTGAAGCTTTTCTCAGCGCGCGCGGGTCCGACTGTGGGATCGCCAACGTGAACATCGGCACCAGCGGCGCCGAGATCGGGGGTGCCTTCGGCGGGGAGAAGGACACCGGAGGCGGGCGCGAGTCGGGCTCCGATTCCTGGAAGGTCTACATGCGCCGCCAGACCAACACCATCAACTGGGGGCGGACGCTCCCCCTCGCCCAGGGGATCGAATTCGACGTGTGAGGGACGACTCGCGCTCACCGCCGCACGACGGGTAGGTTGGAGAGATGAAACTCCTGAAGCTCCTCCTTCACTTCGCCGTCGGTGCCCTGGTGGGCATGGGCGTCGGCTACCTCCTGGTGGCGACCGGATGGGCGTCGGAGGTGCTGGAGCTGGTGGGTCGGGTGGAGCTGGGGCCGGGTGGGTTTGCTCTCTTCCTGGCGGGCATACCCGTCCTCCTCTTCTTCCTTGTGCTGATCCACGAATTGGGCCATTTGACGGGCGGGCGCCTCGCGGACTTCCGGGCCTACCTCCTTCTTGTGGGGCCGCTCCGGGTGGAACGGATCCGGGGAAGGTGGACGATGGGGCTGAATCCGCGTATCGCCACCTGGGGGGGGCTTGCCGCCAGCGCCCCCGATGACGCCCGAAGCCTTCGGGGGCGCATGGCGCTCTATGCGGCGTCTGGACCGGGCGCGAACCTCCTCACCGGAGGGCTTGCCCTGGCGCTGCTGGTGACGGCCGCCGGAACCCTGCCGCCGGTTCTCCACGCCTGGGTCATGGCCTTCCTCCTGGGCTCCTTCCTCCTGGGAATCCTGACCCTCATACCGGGCCAGGCTGCAGGGATGTATACGGACGGAGGCCGGCTCCTGCGGCTTCTCCGGACCGGGCCGGAACTCGAGGGGGAGTTGGCGCTCATCGCCCTTACCGGACTTTCCTTGGCCGGCCGGCGGCCCCGTACATGGCCGGAGGCGCTGGTCGGCCAGGCCCTCACACTGCCGCCCGATTCCCTCATGGGAGTCTTCGCGCGCCAGGTGGCCTACCTTCGAACCCTGGATCTGGGCGATGTCGAAGGGGCCCAGGGGTACCTGGACGAGGCCCTGGCCCACCGGGACGCCGTGGGAAAGCGGGGCGGTGCCACCATTCGACTACACGGTGCGTTCTTCTACGCGGTTCACGGGGGCGACCCAATGCGCGCCCGTGCGCTCCTAGACGAGGCCCGTGAGTCGCCTCTCGAGGCCCGTCACCTCCGCCCCATGGCGGAAGCGGCCGTGCGCATGGCCGAGGGGGACGAGGCAGGGGGGCGGGCTAAGCTGGACGAGGCTCTGATCCTCGCAGGAGCATCCATGGACAGGGGAAGTTCCGGGGCCGAGGAAGAGTGGCTGAACCTCCTTCAGCGAAAGGTCGGACACCAGCGGGCTCGGGTGTAGCAAGAGATCCGACCTAGCCTGGCACACGGCTTGCGATCTCAAGAAAGGTGCCTTCCCTGGCCCACCGCAGCTCCGGCCTTCCATTCCCTCCGAACAACGCCGATGCCGCTCCTCGAGCCGCGCACCGTAGACTTCGCCAAGTACTTCATGAGAGCCTATCCCATGCGGAGTGCGCTCATGGTAGGGCTCCTGATCCTGGCGGGTCTGGTGGAGGGCATCGGTGTCATCACCCTGCTTCCCGTCCTGGAACTCATAACCGCGCCGGCGGCGGAGGAGGTCTCGGCCCTGGGCCGGGCCGTGGAAGACGGACTGGCCCTCATCGGCCTCGAGCCAACCCTGGTCCTCCTCCTGGCTATCATCGTGGTGGCCATGACCGCAAAGGCCGTCTTTCTCTGGCTTGCCATGCGGCAGGTGGGCTTCACCGTGGCTCGGGTGACCACGGACCTCCGGATGGCCCTTCTGAGGGCTCTGATGAAGGCCCAGTGGCGGTATTACACGTCACAATCCACAGGGCGACTCGCCAATGCCATCAGCAGTGAGGCCCACCGGGCTTCCGCCGCATACCAGCAGGGCTGCAATATGCTGGCCGGTGGGTTCCAGATTCTGGTCTATCTCGCCATTGCCTTCCTGGTCTCGTGGCCCATCGCCCTGGGCACCATGGTCATCGGCGCCCTCTTTCTCCTCCTCCTGCGGGGTTTCGTGCGCATGGCCCGAGAGGCTGGACAGGAAGAGACCAACCTGATGCAGTCCCTGGTGGGCCGCCTCACCGACGCGCTCCGCGGGATCAAGCCCATTCGGGCCATGGGGCGGGAGGGTGACCTCCAACCCCTGCTGGAGGAAGAGGCGGAGGGGCTGAACCGGGCGTTGCGGCGACAAGTTTCCGCCCAGGAAGGCCTGTACCTCTTCCAGGAGCCCACCCTGGTCCTCCTCCTGTCGGCGGGGCTCCTCGGGGCTTTCGCCCTGGGCGGAGAGCCCTTTGCGTCGGTGCTTGTCCTGGCCTTCATCTTCTACCGGCTGATGAGGCAGGTCAATCATGTCCAAGCGCGCTATCAGGTCCTCACCATTGGAGAGAGCGCCTTCTGGTCCATTCGGACCAAGATCGATGAGGCCGAGGCTCATCGGGAGACCTCCACCGGATCGAAGCCTCCACCCCCCCTGACGGAAGCGATCCGACTGCGGGATGTGAGTTTCTCCCACGACGACGTGCCGTTGCTCCAGGGCGTGTCCATGGACATCCCGGCGGGCCGCTTCGTGGCCCTCCACGGTCCCTCCGGTGCAGGAAAGACCACAATCGCCGACCTCATCATCGGATTCCATCGCGCCGACTCGGGACGGGTGGAGGTGGACGGGATGTCGGTGGAGGAGTTCGATCTGGTGAGCTGGCGACGCAGGGTGGGGTACGTCCCCCAGGAGGTCTTCCTGTTTCACGATTCCATATACCGCAACGTGACCTTGGGTGACGAGTCGATCCCTCGCGAGGAGGCAGAGGCGGCCCTCCGCTCCGCCGGCGCCTGGGGATTTGTATCCACCCGTCCCCAAGGCATGGACACGCCCATCGGGGAGGCGGGATCCAAGCTTTCCGGTGGCCAGCGGCAGCGCATTTCCATCGCCCGGGCTCTCGTGCACGGCCCACGCCTGCTGATCCTGGACGAAGCTACCACCGGCCTGGATTCCGTCACCGAGCAGGGGATCGTACGGACCCTTCGGAGTCTTCGGGATCGGGTCACGGTTCTGGCCATCTCGCACCAGCCGACCCTTCGTGACGCCGCCGATCTGGTCTACACCCTGGAGAACGGTGGGGTTACCCGGGTTGCCAATGCTGGAGACCCGTCGGAGGAAGGCGGACGGTGGCCCATGCCGGAGTCGCGTACCTTTCGGGGCGCCTTGGCACAGGCGCCGCTGGACGGGGGGCAGTCATGACGCCTGTGATCCTGCAGCGGTGCGACAAGTTCGTCGGGCGCACCATGAACTGGATGTATGATCACCTTCGGTGGCTGCCCCGCTACAAACCTCTGGTGCTGGCCGACCACCTGGTGAACCGGGACGAGTTTCCGGAACTGGAAGCCTGGAGGTGGAACGCCGAGACCTTGCCCCGCAGGGTGTGGCGGAAAATCAGGGGGGGGCGCCCGTTCCCCGTGGACCTCCACCAGCTCCGGAAGCAGCGGCCCCTGGTGCTGCACAGTCACTTCGGGTGGGTTGCCACCGGCGACCACGACCTTCGGCAGGCCCTGGATCTCCCCTGGGTGGTCGGGTTCTACGGTGCCGATGTCTATGAACTGCCCCACTTGGAGGAATGGTCCCATCGCCTGGAAAGGATCTTCGCCGATGCCACCCGCGTTCTACCGCTGGGGCCTCGCATGGGTCGGCGGTTGAAGGAGCTGGGCTGCCCTTCCCACAAGATCGTGGTCCACAATCTGGGGGTGGACGTGGATGCCCTGGGGTATCAGGAGCGGGTCCGGGAGCCGGACGAACCGTTGCGGCTCCTCTTCGCCGGCACGTTCCGCGAGAAGAAGGGCGTCCCGGACCTCATCGAGGCGTTGCATCTCCTTCGGAGCGACGGACAACCCGTCCACCTGGATCTTGTGGGCGAGGCCGCCGCGAAGCCCGGTGACGCCGAGACGGAGGCGGAGATCCTGGAAGGAATTCGAAGGTGGAAGCTGGATCCGGTGATCACGGCCCACCCCTTTCTCCCCTTCCAGGAGCTGGTTGCGTTGGCTCGCCGTTGTCATGTGCTCGTGACTCCCAGCGTCACGGCCTCCTCGGGAGACTCGGAGGGAACGGTGTTCATCATTCAGCAGATGATGGCCACCGGGATGCCGGTGGTGGCGACCCGACACGCCGACATTCCCTACACGTTCGGCGATCTGGCCGGGGCCCTGGTTCCGGAGCGCAACCCGGAAGCGTTGGCCACCGCGATCCGTCGGTACCTGGACGAACCGAGCGCCTTGGTCGAGGATGGTCTACGGTTTCGGCGCCACGCCGAGGAAAATCTGGATATCCGTTCCTCGGCGGAGGCCCTGGCCGGGATCTACGATCAGGTGCTCGCTCAGTAGTGGGAAGATCCCCGTCCTGACCAGGGAGGACACAAGGCCGTGGTCGCTGGGATGGGTGGCCCTGTGGGATGGGGTGGCCCTGAGGGGACCGTGACCCCTGGTCGCTAGACGGGAATGTCGTCGCACTCCGGCACGGGCGGCGTAAAGCCGTCGCCGTGATCCCATTCGAAGGCGTGTATCCTGCGGCCGGGGTCCAGGACGATCGCTTCGGTCAGCGACTCGATGACATCCGCTGATTCAGGGGATACCGACCAGGGTCGGCGCCAATGGTTGTCTTCCACCAGGATCAGCCCCGAAGGTCGGCATTGCACCACGAGCTTGATGGATGACGGGTGAGCCACCATGGGTCGATCGGTCTTCCAGTTGCGGCTGAAGGCCTCCCGGGGTAACCCGTCCTGGCTCCTTCCAAGATAATTGGCCGAGACGATCAGGTCGTTGCGTCCCAGGAAATAGACTGCCTTCAACTCGGTGGAGGTAAGGACCACCGAGACCGCTTCGATCCGGTCACCAAGGTCATGGGACACGCCCCGCCAGTCGGCTTCTCCCCGGTAACGAATGTCGAAAGGCCAGTCGGCATCGTCACCCGCCACCATTCTCGCCGTGTAGGACGAGGCCGGGTTTCCCCAGGCGGCGAAGGCCACACCGAAAAGGAGGGCCACTCCGCCCACGAGGGTGGCGGCCCGGGCTTGCAGCCAGGGCTGGAAGAAAGCTTGGAACTCGGTGAGCAGACGGCGAAGGAGGGGGCCCACCACCACTCCGGTGATGGCAAAGAAGAAGGGGAGAGCGTAGAAGACGTAGCGGGTCGCGTTCTGGGGGGCCAGGGTGTGCACACCCATCACAAGCACGAAGATCGTGAGCCACAGGGAGACAGGCCGAGCGTTTCGCCGCAGCGCCACGACGGCCACCAGGGGAAAGGGGGCCCAGAGCAGGGGGAAGTGTGAGAGGAGGTAGTAATGATAGAATCTCAGGTTCGCCTCCTGTCCTTCTGCCCATACATCCACGTGCTGGAATGCATCCCTCGCCCCTCGCAGGGTACCGGACATCTGGAGCCAGACCAGGGCCCCCAGCCCCGCCAGTGCTATGACAAAGACGGGGACCCGATAGGTGCGAAGGGGACGACCGCTTCCCAGGGCTTGCCAACCGAGCAGGATCAGGAGCCAGGCGGCGATTCCCGAAAGCCCCACCAGCGAGCTGATCTGTACATTCATGGCTGCCGCCCCCAGCACCACCGCCCCCCCTGCCAGGAACCAGCCCCTCGGACGATGCCATGGCCGCGCCGGACCCGTCACCAGCGCGTAGGCGCACCAGGCGGCCCCTACGACGCAGAGGGCCTGGACGGAGTAGAAACGGGCAAGCTGGGAGTGATAGATCGCCTGGGGTGCCAGCAGGAGAAGCAGACCGGCCGTCCACCCTTCCCAACGCCCTGCCGCTGTGCGGACCCAGAGGAAGGTGATCACGACCAGGAGGGTGCCGGCTACCACCGCCGGTATGCGGGCCGCGACGAGGCTTTCACCGAATGCCAGGTAGGAGGCGGCCACCATCCAGGTGAAGAGGGGGGCCCGGGTGTATTCGTGGGCGCTGTCGATGAGGGGGGCGCCCTGGCTCAGGAGCGAGGAGGCGGCCATCACGTGGTTCAGCTCGTCCACATACGAAGTGTGGTCGAGGTTCAACAGGCGGAGGATCAGTGCCACTATCGCAAGAAGCCCGGCCTCCAGTATCAGCCGACGACGGCCGGTCCCCGTCTCCTCGTTCTTCACCGCCCTCATGGCTTCCAATCCGAATCCGGATCCAACGGGGGGTACCCGACGCGTTCGGGTTCCTGGGCCGTCGACCGATCCCGGCTCCGCTCCCTGGCCGGTGCGTTCACATGGACGATGACCTCGCCCACCAGCCCCAGGGCGATGGCCTGGACGCCCAGGATCACCAGGAGTGTGCCGAGCAGGAGCAAGGGGCGGTCTGCGATGGCCTGTCCGCCGATCCGTTGGACGGCCAGGACCACCAGGATGGCACCGCCAAGGAGGATCCCCCCGCTCCCCACCAGGCCGAAGAATCGGAGCGGTTTGTCGGTGAAGCGCATGAGGAAGTAGAGACCGAGGACATCCAGCACCCGGCGGAGGTACACGCCGGGTCCATAGATCCGTGGCTGCCGGTCGCCGGGATGCTGAGCGGCCTCCACCTCCACCACCTCGAATCCGGCCCGAAGTGCCAGGAGGGGGAGAAACCGATGGAAGTCGCCATAGAAGGGGAGAACGTCGAAGACCTCCCGGTGGATGGCCCGGACCCCGCACGCCACATCCTTGATCTGGCCCCCACTCCCCACCGATGTCAGGAGCAGGTGGAAGACACGGTTCTGAAGTCGATTCAGCCACGAGTCCCGACGGGGCCAGCGCCTGGCCACCGCCATGGGCTTGCCCTCCAGGACCGGTGCCAACAATGCAGGGAGTCGGTCCGGCTCAATCCGGGGGTAGGGTGGAAGGGTCAACAGAATGCTGTGGTTTGCCCGTTCCGCCCCCGCCCGGATCAACCCTGTGTCGCCGATGGGATGACTCGTCTGTAGCACCTGGATCGGTTCCCCTTCCTTTCGCAGCTCTTCCAGGGGAAGGGTCAACTCCTGGAATTTCGGCTCTACGATGAAGATGAATTCAAAGGTGAGGGACTCCTGCCTCAGTGGTGCCGAGTACTCTGCGTAGATCCACTCGAGCGCCGAGGGACGCTCACTCACCGGGACGAGGACCGAGATGGCCGGTTTGTGCCGGGCGGTGGGTTCTGCCCCTTCCCGGCTCTGGCCGGACCCGGCGGCTTCCCCGTTGAGAGCACGTGTCCCGGTGGGCTTCATTGAGATCGCTCCCCAGGACCCTCAGGTGCACCAGCCGGTCGGAGGAGGTACGATGTTGCCGGCATACGCTCCCGAGCGTGGAATACCGCCGCCTCTGCCAGTAGCCCCAGCATGACCAGGTACGCTGCCAGTCCCGTCAGCAGGGCTGTGACGGTGGGAAAGACCATGGAGAGTTGGCCCATTTCGATAGCGGTGAGGGCAGAGCGGACCCCGAAGGCCGCAGCTAGGGCGAAGGTCAGGAGTGCGGCGGAGACGTAGGGAACCAGGGGACGTTCCCGGAACGAACGGATCATGGTGAGGACAAGCAGATCCGAGACAACCTTCCAGGTGCGGGAGAGTCCGTACTTGCTCCGGCCCGACCTCCGGGCATGATGTCGGACCGGAACCTCGGTGACCCTTGCCCCTGCCGTCGATACCGCCAGCGCGGGGATGAAGCGGGGGAAGTCCGCGTACAGATAGAGCCGGTCCACGAGCTCCCGCCGATACGCCTTCAGCGAGCACCCATTGTCCCGGATGGAGACGCCGGTGATCCACCGAATGATCCGGTTGGCCACCACTGAGGGGATCCGCCGGGTGATCATGGGATCCTTCCGCTCCTCTCGGAAGCCGGTTACCAGATCGAATCCCTCGTACAAGGTTCGCACCAGCCGAGGGATGTCGGCCGGATCGTTCTGGAGATCTCCGTCCATGGTCACCACTGCATCGCCTCGGGCCTCCCGAAGTCCGGTCCGAAGCGCCGCCGTCTGCCCCCGGTTCCGGGGGAGGATGATGGCGCGGATTCGGTCATCGTCGCCGGCGGCCCGTTCCAGCTCCTCCCGGGTCCCGTCGGTGCTCCCATCGTCCACCACGATCAGCTCCCAGGGGCCTTCCGGTTCCAGCGCCAACCGAACCGCCTCAACCACGGGGCGCACGTTTCCCACCTCGTTGTACATGGGAACGACCACGGAGAGCAGGTTGGGCCAGATCATGGCGTTGGGTCCGGGGAGAGGGACTCGGACGTGTCCGCATCTCGGGTGCAGAAAGTGGACCAGCCGGACGCGGCACCCCGCTCCAGATGCCGAAGCGAGAGCTCCAGGCTCATGAGGCACCAGAGCCGATGAGCGTGGTTGTGGAGCCCATTGAGGTGTTGCCGCCGCAGTACCGCCCCCTCGCGCCCATCAAACCAGCCTCGCTGGAGCACCCCTTCGAGGAGGTCGTCCATGAGCGGGCGCAGGGGACCCCGCAGCCAGTTCTTCATGGGAATGCTGAAGCCTTCCTTCCCCTTTCGGATCGTCTCGGGGGGGAGCAAACCTCGCATGGCTTCCCTCAGGATCCACTTGGGCTGACGGGCACCCAGCTTCCAGGCGTCGGGGAGGGCCATGGCGAACTCCACAAACCGGTGGTCCAGAAAGGGGACCCGGGCCTCGAGGGAAACCGCCATGGACATCCGGTCCACCTTGGTGAGGATGTCGTCAGGTAGGTAACCGGACAGGTCGCTGTGGAGCCGGGCCGCCAGGCCGGCGAACCCCCGGTCTCGGGCCTGGTCCAGGAGGCCGCGATAATGGGCGAAGCAGTCCCGACCTCGGAGGGCTTCGGCCAGCTCACCCGCGATGAGGGCTCGCCGCTGGGACAGGTCCCAGAATACCCACCAGCGAGCATGCTCCAGGTCCGACGGTCGAGCGGCTCCCTCCGCAAAGCGCTTGGCCAGGTTCACCGGTCCCTTCTTGCGGGGCGACGGTGGTATCCGGGTCAGCAACCGGTCCGCAAACTGCCATCCCCAGCGTCCACCCAGCCAGCGCAGTCGGCGCTGCCACTGGTGCGCGCGGTAGCAGTCGTAGCCGGCGAAGAGCTCATCGCCCCCGTCTCCGGAGAGGGCCACCGTCACCTCGGTCCGTGCCAGCTTCGAGAGGAGAAAGGTTGGGAACGCGGAGACGTCGGCGAAGGGTTCGTCGAAGAGACCCGCCAGGTCGCCGGCGAGCTCCGAGATCTCCGGTCCCACCTCTCCTTCCCGGTGCCAGGTGCCGACGTGGTCGGCCACCAGCCTAGCCCACGGCCGTTCATCCCACGAGGGTTCAGCGAATCCCAGGGCGAAGGTCCGAAGTGGGCTCCCCTCATGGGAGGCGCCCGGCGGGCCTGGTTGGCGGAGGTGCCCCCCAAGGTGCCCCTGCATGAGGGCCACGATGGAGCTGGAGTCGATTCCCCCCGAGAGGAATGCCCCCAGGGGGACGTCCGCCTCCATCCGGAGCCGCACGGCATCATCCAGTCGGCTCCGGAGCGCCTCCGCACCGGCCCGGGGTGAGGCCAGGGCGGCCCTCACCTCAGCCGGATCCCCCATCCCGGCCTCCAGCCGCCAGAAGTGGGACTCCTCGCGGGTCCCTGGACGGTCCCGGTCCAGTGCGACCCGGGAGCCGGCCCGGAGCTTCTCCACCCCCTGCACCACGGTGGAGGGAGTAGGCACGTACTCGTAGGTCAGGAAGTCGTCCACGGCCTCCAGGTTCCACTTCAGGGGGACCAGCCCCGACGCCATGACGGCCTTCAACTCAGAGCCGAAGACGATCCCCTCCCGCCCCTCGAAGAGGTAAAGGGGCTTGATTCCCAGACGGTCCCGGGCCAGGAACATCCGGCCTCGGCGGCGGTCATAGAGGGCCAGGGCAAACATCCCGTTCAGTCGCTGGGGAAGGTCCTCGGCCCACTCTTCCCAGCCGTGGACCAAAACCTCGGTGTCGGAGTCGGTGCGGAAGCGGTGTCCCCGATCCTGCAGCTCCCTGCGTAGCTCCCCATGGTTGTAGATCTCCCCGTTGAAGACCACATGGACTGACCCGTCCTCGTTGGTCATGGGCTGGGAACCGCCGGCGGGATCGATGACCCGGAGGCGCCGTATGCCCAGCCCTACCGGTCCATCGAGATGGAATCCCTCTTCGTCGGGCCCCCGGTGGATGAGCGTCGAGATCATCCGCCGAAGGGTGTTCAGCTTCGCAGGGCGGCCCGAACGGAGGTGCCAGAAACCTGCGATCCCGCACATTTCAGCCCACCTCCTGCCGAAGTCGCGTGCCGGCCACCGCTGCGACGACGCGCTGAACCCGTGTGTGGTATCGGAGGTCACCGTACTGCTCCCGGGCGACCTCTTCGGCGGTCTCCGCCAGCATCCGGGCCCGCTCGGGGTCGGCGAGGACGGCCTCGATCCCCTCCGCAATGGCTTCCGGGGTAGGATCGACCAGTTGGGCCGAGGAGTCATCCAGGACCTGGGTGTGCGACGGGATCCGGGTGGCCACGATGGGCCGGCCGGCCCTTAGGTACTGGTAGATTTTGAGTGGGGTGTTGGTCCCCCGACTCCGGGTCGTGATCAGGATATCGGCGAGCTGCTGGTGAAGGGGAACGCCCCGGGGGGGAACCGCGGGAATGGCGACCAGTGCCTCCTCGAGTCCACGCGTCCTGGCCTGGCCGGCGAGCCGTGCGCTCTGCTCGGCGGTGCCGCCCACCACGAGGATCCGGAGCCCGGGATGCCTGCTGCAGGCGAGCTCCGCCGCCGCGAGGAGGAGGTCCAGTCCCTGGTAGTGTTCCAGCGAGCCGGTGTAAGCCACCACGGGCCCGGAGCCCAGCCCCAACTCCTGACGGCGGTCCCGGATATCGCCTTCCCGGAGTGGGGGAGAGGGGAGCTCCAGCGTGTTTTCGATGATCTCCAGCGGTCCCGAGTAGCCTACCTCCCGGGCCCGGTCTCCCAGAGCGGGGCAGATGGCAATCACTCCGTCCGCGCCTTCCAGGGTGTAGCGCTCGAGCCGTTCAAAGGTGCGTACCACCGGCGCCAGATCGTAGCGGCCGAAGTTGCGGAACTGCTGCGGGAGGCTTGAGTGCATATCGTAGAGGTGGGGAAGCCCGAGCCGTCGGCGCATGGCCGCTCCCCACGCTCCGGCCTCCTCATGGGTGTGTACCAGATCGTAGCCCCCGGTGCGAGCCATCCGCCAGGCCCGGACGAGGAGCGGTACGTCCAGCGCCAGTTTGGCTGGCGAGGGGCCGATGCGCACGTCGTGAACCCCGGGAGGACGGCGAGCCCTCACGATCCGGAGGCCGTCCAACTCCACATCCTCGCCGAAGGGATAGGTGACCAGATCAACCTGGTGTCCCCCGTGACCCACCAGGGAACGGATCCGGTGAAGAACGCTGAAGGGTGTGCCCCGGGGCCGGAGAAAGGGCTGGGGCGCCACCATGAGGATTCGGAGCGGTCTCATCCTTCCGCTCCTGATTCGTCCCGGACCGGGTTCGCCGGGGTCACGTGCGCGGCCGGGGCTTCCTGGTGGTAGCCGCTGCCCGTCGACCGCCTGCGCCTGACCTGCATGCCCACCTGATCCCGGAGGGCCCCGTGCCACGGGGTGCCCGATCCGAAGGCAGGTGGGCTTGCCCGGAGTGTCCTGAGTGTCCACCCGACAGAGGCCAGCGGGGACTCGGGGTCCAGGGGACCGGTGAGGAAGAAGCCCGACGAGGCCACCCTGTCCGCGTGCCGGGGGAAGGGGAGGGGGTCGCTGCCGGCGAGGACCGGGAGCCCGGACTCCTCCCCCTTTCGCAGGATGACGGGACGCCGGGTCCAGGTGGGCCGGTTGCCGTTGTCGCCCAGGAAGACGGGCGGGTCCTCCAGGGGGGGGCGCACGGTGCTCGGGACTCCGAGGCGTTCCACCATCTCCCGCACCAGGCGCCCGCGTCGGCCCCACCACTTCCCGAATCCCCATGGGAGAACGGGAATCCCACCGGCGGAGCGGATGTCCTGGATGGTTTCGGAGAGCGGACGGCCATCAAGCTCGGCGTGCGTTTGCCGGCTACAGAGCGCCAGGACCTCGACCCCTTCAGCAGTCACCACTTGTCTGCCGTCCACAAGCAGGATCGGAAGGCCCTTCCCCTCGGGTGTGATCCGGACTGATGCCTCTTCACCTGTCCGCTCGATTCTCCAACCGGGGGGAAGGAGCTCCCGGGCTGCCGATTCGTCCCGGAGGCGCTCCACCGCCGTGCTCCCGGTCACCTCCGCCAGGAGGAGGCAGGCGGCCGCCAAGGGCCGGGCGGAGTTCGACTCGGCCCGGGCCAGGTTGCCGGTGACGGCGGTGAGCACATCTCCCCAGTTGAAGAAGGGGTGAACGTGGACGTGAGCGTCCACGAGCCAGGTGACCAGGGAGCCTCCGGCACCTTCGTCCGGTCCTGACGTCGTCTCGTCCGGTCCCACGGACGACCGGCTCATCCGGGCTAACTCCCGCGCGGCTGCCGCATGAGCCTCCTCGGGAAGCGGACCCGAATACCCCAGCCCCATCCGACGATGCAGAAGGTCCTGGACGGTGCAGGCCATCTCGCTTGCGGCCCCGTGCCGAAGCTGGGCCCCGATTGCCGGTACCTCGGGAGCGATCCTCCGGGCGGCCTCCGGATCCCCTTCCAGATGGGCCATCACCTCGGGGTAGGCGGCACCGTACGTCCGTGCGAGGCGGGTGGGGATTCCCTCCGGAAGCGCCTCGCCCCAGTCCCGACGGGCTGTGGCCTCCAGCGTTGAGAGCTGGGCGGCGGGTGCCCCGGGGAGGACGGTTTCCTTTGTGAGCGAGGGGGGTGGGCTGCGGTCCAGCACCGAGAAGATGCGGTCCGTCAAGGACTCGGCCACCAGCCGGGCAAGGGTCAGGTTGAGGGTCTCGGCTTCGATGACGGGTGTCCCCTCCCCGCCCTCCAGGACGCGGATCCGGGAACGTCGGGTGAGTCGTACCGGCCCACCTCGGTCCCGGGCTCCGGTGGGTCGGGCCGGTAGGAGGCCGGCGTGGACCGCCAGCACGTGGGCCGGACTCACCGGCGGTCCCGGCCAGGCGGCGTTGAAATGGCTCAGGAGCTCCGCCACCGCCGAATGGTCCGGTGACGACGGAAGGGAGCTTGGGGTACCGCTCAGGTGGAGTGTCCCCACCAGCACCCGGTCCTGCCAGGGAACCCGGAGAAGTCGCCGGCCTCCGGCGTCCAGGGCCAGGGCCGTGGTAGTCCCGTCGCCGGGGAGAACCAGGTTCAGCGCCAGCGATGGGATGGATCCGCGTGCCACCGGCCGGCCCGTGAGCCGTTGGGACAGATCGTGAGCGGCAGGGCCGGCACAGTTCGCGATGACCCGTCCCCGCACCTCCAGCCTGTCACCTGAAAGCTGGTCCCGGGCCACGATACCGACTCGGCGCCCATTTTCGGTGAGGGGACCCCGGCAGCTCACATGGTTCGCCGCTACTGCACCGGCCTGGACCGCTGCCTTCACCACCTCCAGGACCATGCGCTCCGGCGAGCGGACGGTGGTGTCGTGGAATAGAATGCCTCCGGCCGGCGGCTGCCCCTCCAGTTGGGGGATCCGGGCCACACACTCCCGGGGATCCAGGAGGCGGGCCGGCGGCAGGGCCAGCATCCCCGGTACGTCCCGATTCCGGTCCCAGGAGAGGGCGTTGGCCACAGCCACGGAGCCCTTGCGGAATAGATCTCTCGCCAGTCCGCGGCGGGCGAAGGGGACGAGGACCGGCAGGGGCTCCACCAGGTGGGGCGCAATGCGGAGCCACGCTGCCCTCTCGCCCAGCGATGCGCGCATTCGGGGCAGGTCCAGTCGCGGAAGGTAGCGAAGTCCCCCGTGCACGATGCGCAGCGAGTTGGAGGTTGTGGCTCCCCCGAAGTCCTCTCCTTCCACCAGGGCGACAGCGAGGCCCCGGAGCGCTGAATCCCAGGCCGTGAAGGCGCCCAGTACCCCGCCTCCCACGATGATGACGTCGAATGAACGAACTTCGAGATCGGCGGGGCGACGGATCACGAAAGGCCCTCTTCACTCAGATGGATGGGCACCGTCCTCCCGGCTCCAAGTCGTCGCCGAACGCTTCGGAGCCCCCGGAGCAGGCGGGCTCCCCGGGGGTGCCTAAGGGCCCAGAGTTCGGTGCGGATGGTTCGTTCCAGCCGCGGATCCCGAACTCCCAAGTCCCGGGCATAGGTCCGCACCCAGAGCAGGAACCCCTCCCTCCACCGGGCTTCGTCCGCCGGTTCGGGATTGCTGGTCATCGCCCTGCTGTGTTGTCTGTACCGATCCAACACTTCTTCGGTGGCCACAGCGGGCTCGGCCAGGAGCATTCTCGCGTAGAACGCCTGGTCCTCGGTGGGCCACGGGAACGACTCTACGAAGCCATTCACGCGTCGGACCGCTCCGGTACGACAGGTGATTGACGTAGGGCAGGGAACAGCGACAGCCCCGGAGATCAGATGAACAAGCAGTGCCCGGGGGGACAGGAGGGTGCGCGTGGGCACTCCCAGGGCCGGTGTGAAATCGGGGGTGTCACTTCCGTCCCAGCTCCTCCAGTAGAGGCTTGCGCCGAAGGCCATGGCGGCTCCTGGACGTCCGTCCAGCAGTTCCAGGTGGGTCTCGAGGCGCTGGGGGAGCCACACGTCATCCGCGTCCAGAAAGGCCACGATCTCTCCCTTCGCGCGTTCCAGCCCCCGATTCCGTGTCGCGGGCACACCCCGGTTCCCGCCACCGGGATGCCCGAAGACCTGGATGCGGTCCGGGTCCCGGGCCGCCCACTTCTCGGCTTCCCGGGTAGCCTCCGGGCCGGACCCGTCGTTCACCAGCAGGAGCTCCCAGGCGGGGAAGCTCTGCGCCAGCACGCTTTCCACCGCCTCAGCCAGGAATCGGGGATCCGGATCCAGGAAGGGGATGATGACGGAAACCCGGGGTGAATCGCTCACGGTCCGGCCCTCTCGGTCGGAGTGGCAGTCGCCATTGAGCTGGCTCCACCTCCCCTCGCACCCCCCGGGCGGATTCCCGTCCAGGAGGCGAGCCAACGTTCAAAGGCCGGACCCGGGACGTCAGGGGGCCAGAGCCGCGGGAGCCGGAGGGGGTCACTGGATTCGGTGATGAGGCCCGGTCTGGAAGCGCATGCCAGCCGGCAGCCAGATTCCCGCACCGCTCGCTGCACCCGTTCGTTCACCCCGCCGTGGGGGTAGGAGAAGCTCGTCACAGGCCGGTTGAGCAGGGCCTCCAATCGATCCCGCCCTTCCACCACCTCGCGGCGAACCTCACGCGGCGCAAGGGTGGTCAGGTCGGGATGACTCAGTGTGTGGGCGCCGATCTCCACCAGGGGATGGTCGGCGAGCTCACGAAGCTCCGCGGTGGTAAGGGGCCTACCGTCAAAGCCGTCCCGGTCCCGGTCCCAGCGGAAACGGTCGGTTCCCACAGCGCCGGCCACCACGAAGACCGTCAACGGCATGGCAACGTCCTCGACAAGGGGAAGGGCCGCTCCCATGACATCGGCATATCCGTCGTCGAAAGTGAGGGCCAGGGCACGCCGAGCCTTGCCGAGCTCGAGGCCATTGGAGGGGGGTTCGGGGGCAGCGTCCGATCTACCCAGGAGGTCAGCCGGGCGCACCACCTGGAAGTGGCGCGAGATCACCTGCAGGTGGTCCCGGAAGTGTGACGGGTGCACGCAGAGGACGTGGGGGTCGTCCCGGTCCTCGGCAACCCGGTGGTAGCCCAGGATCACTCCCCCTCCCAGGAGCCGGCCCCGCCAGTACCATCCGTGGCGCTGCAGCGTCTTGCCCCCCGGGATCCTCACGGTGCGCCGGACCCTTCTGCATCGGCGGTGCCGCTGGAGTGGCCCTTCCGGGTCGCCCTCACCATCACCAGGAGTTCGTAGTCCGGATCGTGATGGGCCAGTTCCCTCTCGGTCAGCTCCTCCGCGGCCAACCCCTGGAGGAAGGCGGTGGCAGTCAGCACGTTCCCCACCGACTGCACATGGACCTCTCCCCCCGGGAAGGCGTCACCGAATAGGCGCGCGGCCGAGTGCCGGGTAAGCGCCCAGTGGGATCCCCAGGAGCCGTCCGCGGCGCCGGTAAGTCGGCTGAGGCCAGGAAATGTCACCAGCGCGCTTCCTCCCGGACGCAGGATGCGGTGCAGGGTGCGCACCGCCCCCTGAATATCGAACACAAAATGGAGCGTCTGGGTCACAATCAGGCAGTCGAAGGCGACTTCCGGTATTCCCTCGCCCGTGGCCAGATCTCCGAGGAGCGTTACCCCCGGCAGACGATCCGACAGGTGGAGGACATCGCTGCGATGCACCTGGTCACCCCCGAAGCGGCGGGTGTAGTCGCTGGTATCGATCTCCAGCACTCGGCCCCGGATTCGTCCACGCTCCGCCTCCAGGAATCCTTCGATGTAGTGACGATCGATGGGAACCCCCCGATCGAAGCCCCAGTCGGAGCTGATGGGATCCAGGCGGCGGAGGGAGCCGAAGCGCACGGCCCCGATGGGAGGGTTCTGAAGGGTCCGGGTAGCGACCTGTGCCAAGCCGCGACGCACCCTGCGTGGGAGGAGGGTCCGCATGAGCCGGCGAAGGGGACCTCCGGGGTATTCGGTGGTTCCCGCCGAGAGATTCGACTCGTCCGGTGTCTCCATGTAGCTCGTCTGTGTCGAGGTTCGGTGCGGGGATGCGGAGGGTGGGACCCGGTCTGCGCGAAGTCTTCAGGGGCTGGAAATAGCAACCTTCATGCCCCTGTAATCATAGCCACACGGTGCGTCGGCCGCAGGGCACAAGTCTTGCTACCCGTCGAGCGCAAGGAAGGAAACAGTCATCCAGGACACCCGTCTCTCCCATTCCCTCATTTCTCGGCCATACTATCCTTTCGGTTCGGTCCACCTACCCCGCTTCCATGGCCTTTCCATGACCAGTCAGCCGTCCTCTCCCGTGAACGTTGCCGGAGCCGGCGGTTCCTTGGCGCCGTATGGTGGGGGGCAGCCCCGCCCCTGGGCCCTGGAACTCTTCGACCACTCCCTGAAGAAGCGACTCAAGGTGGAGCTTCTGGCCAAGCTGGCCGGAGAGCTGGGGGGTCAACGCTGCCTCCTGATAACGTGCGGAGACAATCCGGGGGCCATAAACTGGCACCTAAGGGACCGGGGGGGTGACTGGAGCTGGGCCGAGATGGAAGCGGCCCGCATTCCGGCCATGGAGGAGCTGCTTGGCGAGCCGGTGGTCGACGCCGCGCCTCACCTGCTCCCCTTCGACGACGGGGCCTTCGACCTGGTGATGACAATCGACGTGCACGAGCACTTGGACGAAACCGACCCGTTGAACCGGGAGTTGGCCCGGATCCTGGCAGCCGGAGGGCGCGCCCTGGTGACCACACCGAACGGAGATCCACGCATGCCACTGGCCCGGGTGAAACGCCTTCTGGCGATGTCCCCGGAGGTCTACGGCCACAGGGTGCAGGGCTACACGGCGAAGGAGCTGGAGGGGATGCTTACGGCAGTGGGGCTGGTTCCCGAGGACCAGGGCGCCTATTCGCGGTTCTTCACCGAGGGGATCGAGCTTGCCATCAACCTGGCCTACGTCAAGGTGCTGGGGCGGTCCCCGGATGGCGCGGCGCCCAGGGAGGGGGAGATCGCACCGTCCTCCAGCGGAGAGCTGAAGCGACTGAGCGGCCCCTACCGGATCTATCGAGCGGTCTACCCTCTGCTTCGTGCTGTCTCCCGTCTGGACGGGCTGATTCCGGGGTCCGGAGGCTACGCCGTCGCCGTCCTGGCCCGTAAGCCTACATGAGGGGCCCGGCGACACCCACCGAGCGGGGAAATCCGGCAACGGGTGTCGCGGGGTCGCATCGTCCAGGCGGGACTCGCGTTGCCGCGGTCAGCGGCTCGCAGGGGTTCATCGGGCGACACCTTGTCCGAAGGCTAGGTAGAGCGGGGTGGAGTGTGCGAGCGTTGGACCTTGCGGGTCCGGATCAGCCGGCGGATGACGGTGTCGTCCATCACCGTGTGGACATCCGGGATCGAGAGGCGATGGAGGCGGTCCTGGACGGTGTCGAGGTCTTCTTCCACCTGGCCAGCGCCCACCTCGAACACGGTGCTCCCTCCGACTGGTACCATTCAGTGAACGTGGAGGGGGCGGGTTTCGTGGCACAGGCCTCGGCCCGGATGGGTGTGCGACGGCTGGTCCACACCAGCAGTGTGGGGATCTACGGTGATGTGGGGAAGAAACCGGTGGACGAGGAGGCCCCGAAGCACCCCTCCAATCTCTATGAGCGGACCAAGCTCATGGGAGAGGAGGCCGTGCTGGAAGGAGCCGCCGGCCAGGGCCTTGAGGTCATCATCCTGCGCCCTGGCTGGGTGTACGGCCCTGGCTGTCGACGGACCGAGAAGCTTCTCCGATCCGTGCGCCGCCGCCGATTCGCCTACGTCGGGGACGGTTCGAACCTCCGGCACCCGCTGCACATCTCCGACATGCTGGACGCCTTCCTGCTCGCTGCCGACGCCCCGGCCTCCGCTGTGGGCCGGGCGTACTTGGTGGTGGGGCCCCGCCCCGTCACCGTCCGTGAGCTGGTGGCCACCTGCGCCCGGGTCCAGAAGGTCGGGGAGCCGAGCCTTCGCCTCCCCCGCTTCCTGGTGAGCGCAGGTCTCCACACCCTGGAGACGGCCTTTTCCGTCCTGGGTCGGACACCTCCCGTATCTCGACGATCCCTCGCCTTCTTCGAGAACGACAATGCCTTCTCCGGACGGGCGGCGGCGGAGGCGTTGGACTTCCATCCCCGAACGGAGCTGGAGGAGGGCCTTCGCGCCACCCTCCAGGCGCAGGGGGGGGCGGGCTGATGTGCGGGATCACCGGCGTCGTCGGCGGAGATCCCGCCCGGGAACTCGAGGCCGTGCGGACCATGACGGCCACCCTCGCCCATCGAGGACCCGACGACGGGGGGGTCGAGCAGGCCGGAGCAGCCATACTGGGCAATCGCCGGTTGGCCATAATGGACCCCGGCGCTCCGGGCCAGCCTATGACAACGGATGACGGACGCTTCGTCATCACCTTCAATGGGGAGATCTACAACCATGTGGAACTCCGCCGCGAACTGGAGGCGGCCGGGCACCGATTCAGGACCCGCACGGACACCGAGGTCGTCCTGCGTCTTTTCGCCGAGAGGGGAGCCCAGTGCCTGACCATGCTCCGGGGCATGTTCGCCTGCGCCATCTGGGACCGGAGGCGGGAACGGCTTTTCGCGGCCCGGGACCCGTTCGGACAGAAGCCCTTCCACTACGCCGTGGTTGGGGGACGCTTCATCTTTGCCTCGGAGATCAAGGCGCTCCTGGCCCATCCGGCCATCTCCGCGGAGCCAGAGCTGGAGGCGGTAGATCACTACCTGACCCAGCGCTTCGTGCCCCCGCCCCTCACCATGCTTCGGGGCGTGCGGAAGCTGCCTGCCGGACACCACCTCCTGTGGGAAAACGGAGCACTTCAGGTTGCCCCTTGGTGGGAACTCGATTTTCGTCATGAGGAGGACCGACCGGACGAGGAGTGGATTGCCGAGCTGGAGAGGCGGGTCGACCTGGCGGTGCGACGGCATCTGGTGAGCGACGTCCCCATGGGCGCTCTCCTGTCGGGGGGGCTCGACTCCAGCGCCGTAGTGGCAGCCATGGCTCGGGCCATGGATGAGCCGTTCCCGACGTTCTGTGTGGGAACCGAGGTTGCGTCGCTGGATGAGCGGCCCTTTGCCCGGATGGTGGCGGAGCACCTGGGGACCATCCACCACGAAAGACGGGTCGGTGACGAAGTGCTCGGGGGCATTCCGGACCTGGTCCGATGCCTGGACGAACCCTCGGATCCCATTGCCGCCTGCACCTGGGAAGCGGCTCGCCTGGCCGCCACGCAGGTCAAGGTGGTCCTGGGCGGGGACGGCGGTGACGAGCTCTTTGGAGGCTTCGACCGGTATGCCGCCTTCCCCTGGGCGGAGCTCTATGCCCGGGTGCCTGCAGGGATTCGCCGAAGGCTGGCCGGTCCGATGGCGAAGGCGCTGCCGGGGGCCGGGAGATACAAGAGCTTCGGACAGAAGGCGCGTTGGCTGAACGACCTGAACGGGCGCCGGGGCGGCGCCCTCTACGCCCGAATGACCAGCGTATTCCGTTTTGGACCCGACGAGAAGCAGTGGTGCTACGGTCCACGTCTGGCCGGAGCTGCCACCGGGGCGGCCGAGACCCTCATCGAACGGGCCTTCGACGAAGCTCCGGCTCGGGACGATCTCCACCGGATGCTCGCCGCCGACGTGGCCACCCGCCTTCCCGAGCACTCCCTCCTTCTGGCGGACCGCCTCAGCATGGCCCACGGACTGGAGTTGCGCAGCCCGTTGCTGGACGTGGACCTGGCGGCCTTCTGCGCCCGGATGCCCAGCCGGCTAAAGGTCCGACGGAACCTCACGAAGGTGGCGCTTCGGCGGGCCTTCGACGCACGACTCCCCACCGACATCTCCAAGCGACCCAAGCAGGGCTTCATGCTGCCCGTGGCATACTGGTTGCGAGGGTCATCGCTGGACCGGGTCCGGGACACACTGGAGGCGGGTCCACTGGTACGGGAAGGATGGATCGCCTCGGGCGCAGCGAGCCGTCTCGCCGGTGAGCACGCGCGGGGGCGGGCCGACCACCACGTGCGGCTGTGGATGCTCATCAATCTGGACGTGTGGGTGCGCCTGTATCTCAAGCTGGGAGGAAGCGGGGAATGGCCGGACGAGCAGATGTCCTCGACAATGGTGCGGACGGTCCGGTGAGGGGGCTGGGTGGATCGACCCCGTTACGCACTCCCGACGACGGGATCTCGTCGACCAGGGGAGAGCCCGCCGAACCGGGGTCCGTACTTCGAGTGGGAGCCGGACGTTCACCCCTGCGGGCCTATCAGGACCTGGTGGTGGGGAGCCGCTCCTGGCTCCGCCTGGTGCACTACGAAATCGCGGCGTGGGCGGCCTATTGCCCGGGGGCGCTGGGGGTGTTGCTCCGAAAGCTCCTGGTGCCCGGACTCCTGTCCGTCAGTGGCCGTGGCACGGTCTGGGGCCACGGCGTCGTGCTTCGCCACCCGGGGAAGATGCGTATCGGGAAGGGCGTCGTGGTGGACGATCTGGCCTACTTCGACGCGAAGGGGTGTGTCGAGGGGGAATTCGAGATCGGCGACGACGTCTTCGTGAGCCGGGGTTGCATCGTGAGCGGCAAGGACGGACCTCTGCGGCTGGGTCCCCGGGTGAACCTGGGGGAAGGTTGCACACTCTACGCCTCCACTGGTCTGGAGATCGGGGCAGACACCCTGCTCGCGGCCAAGTGCTACGTCGGCGGGGGGCGCTACGATCCCCACGGTGGCCGCGACCGACCCCTGGCTCAGCAACCCCTTCCCCGGAAGGGCGTGCGCATCGGCGCGGACTGTTGGCTCGGAGCGGGCGTCACCGTTGTGGACGGGGTGACTGTTGGCCGGGGGGCGGTCATCGGAGCGGGGGCGGTGGTTACCGACGACATTCCCCCCTTTTGCATCGCGGCCGGGATCCCCGCGAGAAGGATTGGAACACGAGGCGAGGGTAACCAACCCGAACAAGCCGGTTCAAGCGACCGGACAGGGGAGAGCGATCATGTCTGAAGAGGAGCGATCCGTCGATAGGGGCCTCGATCCCGGGGCCCGCGAGATGGTCGATGAGATCCGTGACTACTGGGACGCCCGGACGCTGGGAGTCCAGTACGTGAAGGACGGCTCCCTGGAGCGGGGCTCGCCGGAGTACTTTGCTCACATCCGGCCCTGGATGAACCCGTACAAGTTCCCATGGATCATGGAGCGGATCGACAGCGAGGCCCGACGGCTCCAGGGTGGCCACCTCCTGGAGGTGGGATGCGGCATGGGCTTTGACAGCCTGGAGTTCCTGAAGAGGGGGGTGCGGGTGACCGCCACGGATCTGACCCCCGCGGCCGTGGCTACCACCCGCCGCCACTTCGAGGTGGAGGGCTTCGTGGCCGAGGAGGTCCGGGAAGCCAACGCCCTGGATCTGCCCTTTGCCGATGCCAGCTTCGATGCCGTCTGGGCCAACGGGGTACTCCACGCGACCGGCGATACGGACAGAGCGATCCAGGAGGTGCATCGGGTCCTGAAACCGGGAGGGCGGGCCATCATCTCGCACTTCTACCGCAAGCCGTCCTGGATGTACACCGTATCGCGGCTCGGGAGGGAGAACATCGAACACTCGGACCGTGACCCACCGGTGAACGAGTTCTACACCGATGAAGAGATCCTGGCCATGTTCCGGAACTTCCGGGTCGAGGAGGTGGCACGGGAGCACCACCGGGCCCTTCCGGTGGCCAAGACCGGGGTGAAGGCGGCCCTGTACCGCTGGGGTTTCCGCCCCTTCTACAACCTGATCCCCGAGAAGATCGCCCTTCGCTTCGCCTACAAGCTTTCCGTGACAGCGGTGAAACCCTGAAACCGGAAGGACGTGACCATGCGCATCGGAATCATGCTTCGGGCCCTGGAAGAGAAGGGGGGCGTCGCGGTCTACACCCGGTACATCACCGAGGAGCTGCTGCGGATTGACCATGAGAACGAATACGTGCTCTTCTACCGGAGCGATGAGAACCTGGGGCGCTACGCCCACCACCCCAGGGTGGAGGAGCACCTGCTTCCCGGGCGCTCCAAGCCCCTCTGGGATCAGGTCAGCGTGCCCCTGGCGTGCCGGCGCCACAACATCGACGTCCTCTTCCACCCGAAATTCACCGTTCCCCTCCTTTCGCCCTGTCCCACCGTCATGACCGTCCATGGTGCCGACTGGTTCATTCCCGAGCACGCTCGATTCTACGGGAAGGTGGACGTGGCCTATATCCGGATGGTCATGCCCCGGTACTTCCGGAAGGCCGCAGCCGTCCTGTCGGTTTCACAGATCACCACCGACAACTTCAATCGGATCCTGAACCTTCCCCCGGGAAAGGTGACGACGACCTTCCTGGCTCCGGGAAAGCACTTTGCCAGGGAGGATGACCCCGAGGTGCTGGACGCCGTCCGGGCCCGCTACAAACTTCCGGAGCGGTTCATCCTCACCCTCTCGAAGGTGGGAGGGGGTGAACGGAAGAATGCGCGTGGAGTCTTCGAGGCCTATCGGCGGGTGCACGGTAGGGTTCCGCATGCCCTCGTGGTGGGGGGGAGGGGATGTGAGGTCTTCCGTGAGGAGTACGACCTGCCGGATGGGGGCTGGGGAGCGGACATCCACTTCCCAGGGTGGATGGACCAGGCCGACCTTCCGGCGGTCTATTCCCTCGCCGATCTCTACCTCT
This sequence comes from Gemmatimonadota bacterium, assembly GCA_003567615.1. Taxonomy (GTDB): domain Bacteria; phylum Gemmatimonadota; class Gemmatimonadetes; order Longimicrobiales; family Gaopeijiaceae; genus PWLA01. The sequence goes on from PWZC01000281.1 coordinate 44,489, forward strand.
ATCCGTCGAACCTGGAGGCGTTTCCAATCCCCGTTGCCGAGGCCATGGCGTGCGGGGTTCCCATCGTGACCTCGAAGGCGAACGGGCTGGAAGAGATCGCCGGCGAGGGCGCCCTCCTGGTGGACCCGACTGATCCGGACGAGATCGCCGAAGCCGTCGCGCAGCTTCTCACAGACGACGAGCTCCATGCTCGGACCGGCGCTGCTGGGCTTGACCGCTCGAAGCGCTACAGTTGGGAACGGTGTGCCACCGAGACGTTGGAGGTGCTGGAGCGGGTCGCTGCCGCGCCAGCGTGAGCCAGGCGTGATGCTGAGATGACCGTCCCCGTGGGGTCCGTGCACCCCGACCGTGACCTGCCCGGCCACCTCGTGGTGGTGGCACCTCACATGGACGATGAACTCATCGGGTGTGGGGCCCTTCTGGCCTCCCTCGCCGACGGGGCGCGGGCATCGGTGGTGTACGTGACGGATGGATCCCGATCCCCGGAGCCTCCCGCTCCATGGCACTCCGTCGACCGGGAGGCTTTGGCGCGCACGCGGCGGCGCGAAGCACTCGCGGGCCTCGACGTCGTCGGGGTGCCGTCAGCCAATGCCCATTTTCTGGAGCTTCCCGATGGTGAACTCAGGAAGCAGGGGGACCGACTCCAGCGCGCGCTGGGGGATGCGCTGACGAACCTGGAGCCCTGCCGGGTCATGATCCCCTTCCGTATGGACCGGCATCCGGATCACGTTGCGGTGCATCGAGCCGTCCTCGATCTGGTGGAGAACGGAGGCCTCCATTCGGAGATCCACGAATACTTCGTGTACAGCCAGTGGAAGCTCCTCCCCGGGGGTGACATCCGGTCGTGGGTCCGGTCCACCCTGCTCCGCTCACTGGTCCCCACGGAAGAGGCCCGTTTGGCAAAGCGGCGGGCGCTGGACCTCCATCGGAGCCAGAGCAGTTGCCACTTTGACTGGCAGCGTCGTCCCAACCTGACCCCGGCGTTCCTGGACCGGGTCTCATGGGAGCCCGAGATCTTCCTGGACACCTCCAGGGCTCCGGCGGGAGCTGCGGTGTTTCCCAGGGGGAAGCTTCGCATTCGGATGACGCACCGCCTGGAGCCGGCCCTCAAGCACGCCAAGGACCGGGTCCTGGCCCTGGTCAGGGGGTGATTCCGTCCATGTCCGGGCCGGAACCGTTTCCCAAGGCTCCGCTGGGGAGGCCCATCCGGGTGCTTCTCATCTGCGGCCCCGCCCTGGAGCGGGGACCGGTCCGCTTCAGTGTGCTGCTGGATCGACATCCGCAGGTGGAGTTGGTGGGCGGGATCTGCGAGACGGCGGGCCTGTCGGCGGGAAAACGGATTTCGGACCTGGTGCGCCGACGGAGGATCCTGGCTCCGGCGGTGCTGGCGGCAGGCCTCCTGACAGCGGCCCTGCGGACCGCCACCTCCCCTGTACAGGAGCTCCGGTGGCAAAGGGAGCGCCGGGCGCTGGCCCAGCGGCTGTTGATCACTCCCGACCTGCACCAACCCGAGGTACTGGAGTGGGTCCGGGACACGGACCCTGATCTGGCGCTGAGCTACGGGGGGCCGATCCTGAGACCCGAACTTTTCCGGATCCCCCGATTCGGGACGTTGGGAATCCACCACGGACGCCTCCCCGACTACCGGGGGAAGAAGACGACCTTCTGGGCCCTCCTGAACGATGAGGAACGGGCCGGAGTCACGATCCAGAAGATCACCGAGGGGCTGGACGCGGGTCCTGTGGTGAAGAGCGGCGAGGTTCTGGCCCGTGGTCGGAGCCGTGGCAGGGTCTTCCGGCAGCTCGAGGATCTGGGACTGGACCTCTACCTCCAGGCCGTCCTGGCGGTGGCCTCCGGCACGGCTCGCACCCGGCAGGTGGCAGGGCTCCCGGGACCCCTCTACCGGGATCCGGGACCGGTAGACCTCCTCCGCTATGGGGCGAAGCGGTGTCGGGAGCTGGCATCCTCCGTCCGGTCGGACCCCGGACCGACGCTGGGCGGGAGAGCTGGCCTCCTGCTGCTCACCGAGAGTTACCACCCCATGGTCGGCGGAGGGGAGACCCAGGCCCGCGCACTGGCTGCGGAGCTCTCCCGGCGAGGCGTCCCCGTGGTGGCCGCCACCCGTCGGTGGGAGCCCCATGCGCCGTCTCTGGGAGCCGTGGACGGCACCCTCGTCCACCGGCTCGCCCCCTCGGGGCAGGGACACCTCAAGAAGTGGGGACTGGTCCTGACGGTCCCCCGTGTCATTCGTCGTCACCGCGCGAGCCATCCCATCGTCTTCGTGCAGGGTTTCCGCATACTGGGCATCCCGGCCATGCTCACTCCAGGACGGCGACGGCGGCAGGTGATCCTCAAAGCCGACAGCATGGGGGAGATGTCCGGGGCATTCTTCGCTCCGGGCCTGCGCCGACTGGGGCTCTCGACCCGCTTCCTGCCCGTTCGTCTCGCCCTCCGCCTCCGCAACCGGACCCTGAGGAGGGCTGACGCCTTCGTGGCCATCTCAAGCGCGGTCGCAGATGAACTGGTCGAGTGCGGCGTGCCCCGGGAACGGATCCACCGGATTCCCAACGGGATCGATCTGCAGCGCTTCCGACCCCCACGGACCGGGGAGAAGGTGGCCGAACGTCGCTTCCTGGAACTCCCCGAGGCGGCCCGTATCGTCCTCTACACCGGGCGGCTGGTTTCGTACAAGGGACTCCCTCTCCTGCTGGATGTCTGGAGTCGCCTGGCCGGCCGTCATCCTAGGGCCCATCTGGTGCTGGTGGGCGAAGGGGGCGCCGACATCCACAGTTGCGAGGCCGAACTACGGGCACGGGTGGAAGGGGGTCCGGGGCGAGCTCCCATCCCCAGGGTTCACTTCGCCGGAGCCGTCCAGGAGGTGGAGCGCTTCCTGAAGGTTGCCGACATCTTCGTCTTCCCGTCGGAATCGGAGTCCTTCGGTATCTCCGTGGCGGAAGCTATGGCGGCCGGCCTGCCGGTGGTAGCAACCCGGGCGGGTGGGCTCGCCGACCTGGTGTCCGATGAATGGGGTGGCATTCCCGTTCCGGTGGGTGATGGCCAGGCGCTGGAGGAAGCGCTTCATCGTCTCCTGTCCGAGCCGGAGCTGGCGGTGGAGTTGGGCCGCAGGGGAGTCAGGACGGCACGGGCCCGCTTCGGGATGGAGGCGGTGGGGGCGGCGTACATGGACCTTCTCGCCGTGCTCATGCCGTCGTTCGGGTCGCCATCCTCCTTGAGCCGGGATGGGGGTCCCAGCCGGATCGGTGTGCCGGGCGGGTCGACCGGATCCGACTTCCGCTCATCATGAAAGGCTCCGTGTCGTCCGAGATTTCGGTGGTGATTCCCACACTGGGTCGCCCGATCCTGGCCCGTGCCCTGCAAGGATTGGCTGACGGAACCCGCCGGCCGGCCCATGTACTGGTGGTGGATCAGGGGCGTTCGCCCCAGGTCGCCCGGATCGTCCGGAAGTTCAGAGAGACTGGCTTCCCGGTGGAGCATCGCCCCAGCGAAGGGAGAGGACGGGCGGTGGGGGTGAATGAGGGCATTCGTCAGGTGCGCACCCGGTTCGTCCTGGTTACGGATGACGACTGCATTGTCGAACCGGAGTGGGTCGAGTCCATGGCTGGTGCACTATCCCGGCATCCGGACGCTCTGGTCACCGGTCGGATCGAGGCATGGGAAGATGGACGTGTGCCTGTGGTGGTGACGGCCCGCGAGGGATTCGTGCAGCGGCGCCCTCGGCTCACCTTCGACTCCCTCTCCGGAGGCAACATGGGAGGGTCCAGAGACCTGATCGTGGCGCTGGGCGGGCTGGACGGGGATCCCCTTTCGGCAACGGCCGAAGATGCGGAGTTTGCCTACCGGGCGCTGAGGGCCGGGGTACCCCTGGTGTATGAACCCGCCTCCGGAGTCGCTCACATCGACTGGCGTCAGGGAGAGGAGCGGAAGGCTCAGGTCCGGTCCTACGCCCGGAGCCACGGTGCCTTCTATGGCAAGTATCTCCGACGGGGCGACCTGTTCATCGGGGCGCGCTTCGCCTTGCACATGATCCGCGCCGCTCGCCGGTGGACCCAGGGGGTCGTCCGTGGCGACACCGAGCTGGCGGCCAATGGCCGGGCCTATGTGACCCGCCTTCCAGGAGGGGTCTACTGCGGATTCCGAAGCCCACGGGGCGTGGTTCGGCCCATCCAGGGAGACGAATGAGGGAGGTTGACGAAGCTCGGGTGGCTGTGCTGATCCTCACGCTGGATCAGTGGGAGAGTACCACGAGAACCCTGGAGAGCCTCGCCCAGGAGCGGGGTCCGGAAGTCGACGTGGTGGTCTGGGACAATGGCTCCACGGACGGCACAGCCGCAGTGGTTCGGGAGCGGTTTCCGTGGGTGGTGGTCCACCGCTCCCAGCGTAACCTGGGGGTGGCCGGTGGCCGCAACGCCGCTGCCCGGTTTGCTCGACAGCAGTTCGGATCGACCCACTTTCTCTTCCTGGACAACGACATGGTCGTCACCCCGGGATTCGTCGAAGGCCTCCTGGCACCATTCCGGGAAGATCCCGGTCTGGGGCAGACCCAGGCCAAGCTTCGTTTCATCGCCGAGCCCGACGTCCTGAATGACGGGGGCGGGTTTCGCGTGACGTGGTGGCTCGCCCGGACCGAGCCCTTGGGATTTCGCGAGCCCGACCGCGGGCAGCGAGATCAGGTCAAGCCCTGCCTCCCCTGTGGCGGTGCCACCATGGTGCGTGCCGATCTCTTCTTCGAGCTGGGAGGGTTCGACGAAGTGTTCAACCCCTTCGGCCCGGAAGATCTGGATTTTTCGTTGAGGATGAAGCAGGCGGGGCACCGGGCGCTCTACATTCCCCAGGCCATGGCGTACCATGCGGTCACGTCCACCTTTGAAGGGGGGCGGTACACCGAGAATTATGCCCGACACAAGGCCCGAAACTGGCTCACGCTCATGAGGCGCCATGCCCCGCTGCATCAGCGGGTCGCCTTCTACCTGCTTGGAGCCCCCTACCTGATGATGCGAATGCTCTTCCGTCAGGGGCCTCGGCAGGGAATCTCGGCCCTTCGTGGTTGGTTTGCCGGTTCACTCAAGTCCGGCTCCCCGAACTAGGGTATCCCAGCATGTCCGCTGCGCGCCTGGAAGTTTCAGCGATCCTCCTCACCTACAACTGTGTCGACTTCGCGGCCGCAGCCCTCGAAAGCGTTCTCTCCCAGGACTGCGAACCCATGGAGATCCTCGTCTCCGACGACGCGTCGTCGGACGGCACCTTCGAGGTCATCCGGAGAGAGGTGGAAAACTATTCCGGATCCCACCGGGTGAGGGTTCGTCGACGAGGGTCCACCTCCGGGAGCAAGAGCGCTCACCTGAACGAGGTCATCCCCATGACTTCAGGCCATGTCCTGGTCTCGTTCGATGGTGACGACGTGTCGGTGCCCGGCAGGGTCCGAACCCTTACCGATGCATTTCTTCGGAATCCTGAGGTCCAGGCGGTCTATTCGGGGTACAGCCTGATTGACGAGAAGGGCCGCCATCGGGGTTCCGGGCGGGTGCCCCATCCCGACCCTGGGTCGACCCCGGCCCGTTGGTTCGCCAGGGTGGATGCCTTTGCCGCAGGAGCGACCCTGGCGTTACGGCGGGAGGTCGTGGACGTGTTCGGCCCCCTGGACCCTCGCATTCACGAGGACGTGGTCCTTCCCTTCCGGGCCAGTCTAATGGGGGACGTGTCCTTCATCGACGAGGATCTGGTGAAGGTACGTCGCTGGGGCGGGAGCCTCACGGCCGACCGGGCGCGCTTCCAATCCCTGGCCGGCTATCGAACATGGATGCTGACGGGTATCGACAAGGCCCGAAGGCAGTTCCGGAGTCGCCTCGCGGACTTCGACACGGCGGAGCGCCTCATGCTCCCCCGTGCCCCCGACTTGGAGGGACTCCGGAAGGTTGCCCGCGATTCCCTTGCCGAAGCCGAGGCCAGCGCCGGGCTCGTGGACCCGTCTCCATGGACGCGGTGGCGGTGCTTTCTGCGCTTGTGGAGGTCGGGCAGTTCCGCGTACGAGATTCTGCAGAACGCAGCCCTGGCGTTCTTCCCCCGACTCTACCTCTTCTACAAGCGGAAGACTCTGGGTACGGGAAGCGAACCAGGCCCACTTTAGCCGCATGGCACCGGTGGGATACAACATCCGTCTCCAAGGAGGGCTCGCCATGAGGGGGTCGAAGGAACATATCCACAAGACCATGGACCGGGACGACCTGCTCCAACCGGAGGGAGCGGCGTTGGTCCGGCGGCTCGACAATCTGGCCCGGGAAATGGAAGCTCGCCGGCTTCCTGTCACGTCCTGGTATGGAGGCCTTCCGCATCGTGGCTTCGAACTGTCTGCGGGAGGTCTTCGGGCCCTGGGCAGACGGGTGCTGGGCCGGGACCGTCGGGTTGGGGCCACTGCGGAGGTAAACCGGGGGGGGCTCTCCTACGAGCCGGTGCCGGGGATCACCGACGATAGGCGACACCCATGGTTCCTCTACTGGGAGGCCTTCTGGGCAACCACCCGCGGGCCCCGGATCCGCACCTCCTCCCGGGTCCTGGACGCCGGGGGTACGGCGTCGCTGTTCAGCAGCTATCTGGCCTCGCTGGGAGCCGAGACCCACTCCATCGACCTGAACGAACGGCTGGTGGCCGCCGGGGACGAAACAACAAAAGCCATGGGATGGAACATGCAATCGTATTGCATGGACATGACCGACCTCCGGTTCGAAGACGAATGGTTCGATCACGCCTACTCCATCTGCGTGTTCGAGCACCTCGATGCCGGACTTCGACGCCGGGCACTCCAGGAGATCGGGAGGGTCCTCAAACCCGGGGGCGTGCTGTCCATCACCTTCGACTACGGGGCGCCCGGGGTATACCTGGCGGGCTCGGGTGTCGACACCCGACCGGAGAACCTGATTCGGACCCCGGAGGACGTCGCACGCCATTTCTGGTCCTGTGACGAGTTCGAACCGGTGGGCGGCGCCCATTTCATGGACAATGGAAAACGTTATCTGGCCTGGCCCGATGACCCGAGCCTGCGATATACGTTCGGTGCCGTGTTCCTTCGAAAGAAAGGGTGAACCCCCCCTACGGATCCGAGCAGTCCCGCTGGTACCCGCACTGGAGGCAGAGGAGCTTGCAGTGGCGGTTCAGCATGGGGGCGCCGCAGAGGTCGCAGTGGAAGGCCTCCGCTTCCTCCACC
>PWZC01000428.1 GCA_003567615.1 Gemmatimonadota bacterium
CAGGATCGTCGCTTCGGCAGTTCACCCTCTTCCACTCCCGGCGGATCGGGATGACGCCGACAGGGCAGCCGCTCCCGATCCTGGGCGGTGGACGACTGTCGGGGCGGGTCGGAGACACGGAGCTGGGTTTTCTCAACATGCAGACCCGATCTGCGCTGGGGCTCCCGGCCGAGAACTTCTCCGTCGCTCGGGTACGTCGCCCGGTGGGCGCCGGTGGGGATGTGGGCTTTCTCTTCGTGAATCGCCAGCCCACCGGGCTGGATGGCACCGACCTGGGCGAGACGGCCAACCGCAGCTTCGGCGTGGATACGAACCTCCGCTTTCTGGGCAATCTCATCGTGAATGCCTATGCCGCCGGTGTTCAGGATTCCCGCCTCGCCGGAGACCGCTTCGCCGGGCGGGTGGCGGCGGCATGGCGTGATCGACTGGTGAATACATCCGCCTTCGTGCGTCACGTGGGCGACGACTTCGAGCCCGGGGTAGGATTCGTCCGGAGACCGGGGGTTCGCCATCACTACGGTACCTTCGGAATCCACCCGCGGCCGGGCTGGGTGCTCATCCAGGAGGTAAACCCCTACGTCGAATTCGACTACGTCGTCGCAACCGGCTCTCGTCCGGAGGTGGCCATGGGTACCTCGGATCTGGTGACCCGGAACCGGAAGGCGGGGCTGAATGTCGAGTTTGTGGATGGGAGCGAACTGAGTCTCCAGGCCGATGAGCGGTATGAGATCCTGGACCTTCCGTTTCGGGTCTCCGGCGGCGCTCGGGTGGCGCCCGGAGGCTACCGGTTCCGGGAGCTGGGGATCGGGTACGAGTCCAGTCGGGCGCGAGCCTTTTCGGCCCAGGTGAATGTGGACGGCGGAGGCTTCTTTGACGGCGACCGCATCTCCACCCGGTTCCAGGGACGCTGGCGCCCCAGCGCGCACCTCTCTGTGGATGCTTCCGTGGACCACAACCGGATCTCCCTCCCCGAGGCCGGCCGATTCACCGCCGATGTCCTGGGAGCCCGGATCCGCTATGCCCACTCGACCCGCCTCTTCGCCAGCTCCTTCGTCCAGTACAACGCCGCCACCGAGCAGGTGGTGACCAGTCTTCGTCTCAACTACATCCACGCCCCCCTCAGCGACTTCTACGTAACCTTTACCGAACGCCGGAGCCGTGACGGGCTCGGACCGGAAGAGCGGGTGCTGGCCGTAAAGCTCACGCGAACGCTGGCCCTTTGATCCGGTGAGCGTTCGTCCAGGCGACACGGGAACCGACGACGAGTACGACCGGGTGTCGAGGGCGAGGCGAATGGGAGGACCGGGATGGATGGTGGCGGCGGCCTTCATTGGTCCAGGGACCGTCACCACCGCAACCCTGGCCGGGGCGGGGTTCGGCACCGCCCTCCTCTGGGCCCTGGCCTTTTCCATCGGGGCGACGCTCGTGCTCCAGGAGATGTCGGCCCGTCTCGGAGTCGTCACGGGGTTGGGGCTGGGGGAGGCCATCCGGCGTCGTTTCTCGCACCCGGTGCTGCGGTTGGGATCGGCCTTCCTCATCGTTTCGGCCATCGGAGTGGGGAACGCGGCCTTCCAGACGGGCAACCTCCTGGGTGCGGGCCTCGGGCTGGAGGCCGTGGCCGGAGGAACCCCGCGCACTTGGGCCCTGGTCATCGGGCTTGTGGCAGGCCTTCTGCTGTGGAGTGGTCGCTACCGCCTGTTGGAGGGCGTCCTCGTGGCCATGGTGGGGATCATGTCCGTCGTATTCCTGGTGACGGCTGTCATGGTCCGGCCGTCCCTCGGCGGGATGGCATCCGGCCTCTTCGTCCCGCGGCTCCCCGATGGTGCCCTCCTCCTCACCGTGGCCCTCGTGGGAACCACCGTGGTTCCGTACAATCTCTTCCTCCATGCCTCGGCGGTTCGGGAGCGGTTCCGCGGCCCGAAGGCGCTGGGGGCCGCCCGTCGGGATCTCACTCTCTCCATTCTGGTGGGAGGTGCAGTGAGCATGGCCATCGTGCTTACGGCTGCAGGTACCATTCATGAGGGAGATGGGGCGGTGGCCGACGCCGCGGATATGGCGCGCCAACTCGAGCCGCTGCTGGGGGCGTGGGCCGGGGCGTTCTTCGCCGTGGGCCTCCTGGCCGCCGGAATGACTTCGTCGGTGACGGCGCCCCTGGCCGCCGCGTGGGCCACCGCCGGTGCACTGGGGTGGAGGACGGATCTCTCGGCACCGGGCGTGCGGATGGTGTGGATGCTGGTCCTGGGCACGGGGATGGTATTGGCGGGGTTTGGAGTCCGGCCCGTGGAGGCCATCCTCTTTGCCCAGGCCGCGAACGGGGTCCTCCTGCCCTGTGTGGCCGTCTTCCTGCTCCTGGCGGTGAACGACGCCCGCTGGATGGGAGATCGGCGAAACGGGAAGCTGGGCAACCTGCTGGGGGTGGGGGTGACGGCGGTGGCCCTTGGGCTCGGATTGCGGGGGATTCTTGCGGCCCTGGGTCTGCTTTGAATCGCGGCACCAGTGAAAGAGCTGGTCTGACTCTGGCGCCAAGGCCGATGTGGAGGTTAGCGTTCGAGGGAACCCTCCGGTCCACTCCCGGGCCGGCCCGCCCCCGATTTCCCAGGAGGATGCGTGCTCCGTTCGGCCCTCACTTCGACCCTGGTCCTGACCGGGTTGGCTTCGTTCGGCCTCTTCGGTGGCCCTGGAGTCGACCCAGCATCTGCGCCTGCCGATCCTGACCCGGACGGGAAGGCGCTCTATGAGTTGGTCTGCGCCATGTGCCATACCATGGAGCCGCCCCCGAATCTGGCGCCCCCCATCTCCCATGCCGCCGCCTACTACTTTCACAGGTTCGACAGTGAGGACGAGGCGGTAGCGGCCATGGTGGCGTTCCTCCGCGAGCCGTCGGAAGAGACCTCCCTGCTTCCGGCCCGGGCCATCGAGCGGTTTGGACTCATGCCCCCCCAGTCCCACCTTTCCCAGGAGCAGCTGGAGGCCGTGGCCCGTTACAGCCTGACCCTGGCCGACACGACCCATGGACGGGGGATGGGGATGGAACACGATCACCCGCACCGGTAGCCCCAAACGAGGTTGACACATGGCTGATTCTCCCCGCCCCAACGGTGGACAGGTTTTCGGATTGTCGAAACGTGCGGTGTTCGGAGCGCTCGGTCTGGTGGGGATTCTGGTCCTGCTCGGGGTGGGTATCGCCATCGGCAGGGGGCCCGTGCCGGAACTTCGGGAGAGCGCCAGGGAGGCTCGTCTGGCCGAGGCGGCTGCGCTGGAACGGGCCGGGAGTCTGGAGAATCGTCTCCAGGGCGAACAGGCCCTGACGCTCCTGTACCGTGCCCTTCTGGATGTGGATGCCCGCAACTTCGGTACGGCCAACGAACGGGTGAGGACGTCGGCGGTGCGGTTGGGGGAGATGGATCCGGCGGCCCTGGACCTGGATCCGGAAGAGCTGGAGACGATCCGGGCGGATCTTTCCACCTTTGACATCCGGGTGGCTGAGGACCTGGCGGTCCAGCGCGATCGGCTGACGGCACTGGCCGAGCGGCTCAATAACCTCCTGGGTGAAACGCGCTGAGGACACCGGAGAAGACGGCGCTTGGGGCGCCCCTTTCGCGGCTTCCCCAGCGCCCTTCCCGACTCAGAGCTTCAGCGTCCGCTTCAAGGCTCTACCCAGACGGCCGTGCTGACTTGCGCAGGCCTCCACCAACGGTCCAAGCTGCTTCCGAGCCACGTCCGGTGGGAGACCGGATGTGCGGGCTCTACGGGCTTCGGTCTCGAGCTTCTCGGCGCCCGTTCTGAGATCCTCCGCCCGGAGGTGCCCGGCTGAACTCTTGAGTCCGTGGGCACGGCGCTCGACCTCGTCCAGTCGCCCGTCTTCCAGGGCCCGACGGATGGACGCCAACTCTGCCGGGGACGAGTTCAGGAACATGGTTCCTAGCCTCGTGGCCAGGGCTTGATCGTTGAGGAACGCCTCGAGCATGGCCTCCACGTCCAATATGTGACGAGAAGCGCCGGTGGGGTGCTCGGTGTCCACGTCCAGTGATCCATGACCCCGCTCATCCGGCAGCCACCGATCCAGGATCTCGGCCAATGCCTTGGGGATCACCGGCTTACCGAGGTAGTCGTTCATCCCCGCCTCCAGGCATCGTTCCCGATCCCCACGCATGACGTGGGCGGTCATGGCCACGATGGGGACCGTACGCGCCCATGGGGTGTCCAGGGCCCGGATGCGGCGGGTGGCTTCGAGCCCATCCATGAGGGGCATCTGCACGTCCATGAGGATGAGGTCCACCTCCCTGGACTCCGCCACGGCCAACGCCTCCACTCCATCCGCCACGGCCTGGGCGTCGAGGCCCATCTTCCCCAGGATGCCCAGTGCGACCTGCTGATTGATGAGGTTGTCTTCCGCCAGGAGAATGTGGGCATGGCGGTCCCGGAATCGGTCCGTCAGCCCCTCGCCTCCGGTGGGTTTGCCAGGCCCCTTCGATTCATCCGTGTCCGAGATCGTCCCCTCATGGGACAGGAGGCGTCCCAGGAGTCCCTGGAGGTC
>PWZC01000468.1 GCA_003567615.1 Gemmatimonadota bacterium
CCAGGCCGAAGGCCACCAGCGCCAGGGTGGCCCCCAGGAGGACGGCGGGCTCCCACCCTCCAGCAAGCCCGGTCTCGGCAAACTCCGGCGTCCGGGGCGGCGCAACATCCATGCGGGCCACGCTCATGAGACTCCTCCCACCGGGCGCCCACCACGGACGAGTTCGGCGAATCGCTCGCCCCGGGCCCGATAGTCGGAGAAGGCGTCGAAGGAGGAGCAGGCTGGAGAGAGGAGGACCAGGTCGCCGGGAAGAGCGTGGTGCCGAGCCGATGCCACTGCCTGGTCGAAGCCTCCACCGATGGAGACGATGCGCTCCGGATCCAGTCCGGCATCAACCAGGTTCTTCGCCATCCGCCGAGCCGCGGCGCCATAGAGGACCACGGCGCGGGCCCGGGCTCCCAGCGCCGGGGCCAGGGAAGCGTAATCCTCTCCCTTGTCCTTCCCTCCCAGGATCACCACCACGGTGCGCCGCAGACTCTCCAGCGCGCCCCGGGTCGCCTCCACATTGGTGGCCTTGGAGTCATTGACCCAGAGCACGCCGTCCTCCTCGGCCACCGGCTCCATGCGATGCGGGAGAGGCCGGAAGCTCTGGAGCCCCTGGCGGATCCCCCCCAGGGAGGCGCCGGCCAGGCGGGCCGTGAGCGCCGCCGCCAGCGCGTTCAGGGTGTTGTGGCGACCGAGGATGGGGAGCTGGTCCTCCCGTAGGATGGGTTCGTCCCGGACCCCGCGGAGCACCAGGGAGCCGTCCCGGATGAAGGCGGCGGGGGCGCGCCTCCCCTCCCCCGGAATCCGGTCCTCGTCCAGAGCAAACCAGCACCGGACGCCCGGAGCATCACCCGGCAGGCGCCGAACGGCCTCCACCTCGGCGTTCAGGACCCAGAAGCTACCGGGTGACGCATTCTGGAAGAGGCGGGCCTTGTCGCCGTAGTAGTCCTCCAGGGTGTCGTACCGGTCCAGGTGATCCGGCGCCAAGCTGGTGACCACGCCGATGGCAGGGGTCAGATCCCGGATCCCGGCCAGTTGGAAGGAGCTGAGTTCCAGTACGTACCACTCCGGTGGTGGATCCAGGAGGGCCAGTGCCGACGCCGCAGGGGCCAATTCGGTCCCCACATTCCCACCCAGCGCCGCCGAGATCCCCGACGCCTCCATGACGTGGGCGATGAGGGCGGCGGTGGTGGTCTTCCCGTTGGTGCCGGTGACGCCGATCAGTGGACCCTGGTAGTACCGGGCAGCGAACTCCGGCTCCGAGACGGGGTGGACCCCGAGGGCGTCGAGCTGGCGGAGGACCAGCGCACGTGGGGGGATTCCCGGTGAAACCACAACCACACCCGCCGATGCGATTCGCGCCACATCGTGGGTTCCCAGGTCGACTCCGGCCCCCAGGGCGCGGAGGTCCCGGGCACGTCCCACAGTACCGGGGTCGGTCTGGAGATCCGAGACATAGACCATCTCTCCTTTTTCGAGTGCGAGGCGCGCGGCGGCATCTCCGCTGGCGCCCAGGCCCAGGATCGCTACGCCGATGCTCATCGGATCTTCAGGGTGCTGAAGGCGAGCATGGCAAAGAGGATCCCGAGGATCCAGAAGCGCACCACCACCTTCGTCTCGGCCCAACCGAGCTTCTCGAAGTGGTGATGGATGGGGGCCATGAGGAAGATCCGGCGCCCGGCCCCGAAGCGTCGGCTCGTGTACTTGAACCACCCCACCTGCAGCATCACCGAGAGGGCTTCCAGCACGAACACGCCCCCCACGATGAGGAGGAGGAATTCGGCCTTGAGGAGGATGGCCATGACGGCCAGGGCTCCGCCCAGCGCCAGGGATCCGGTGTCGCCCATGAACACCTCGGCCGGGGGGGCGTTGTACCAGAGGAATCCCACGGCTCCCCCGGCCAGGGCGGCGGCGAAGACGGCCAGCTCGCCCGCTCCGGGGAGGTAGAAGAGCCCGAGGTAGGCCGACGTGTCCACGCGACCGATGAGGTAGGCGAAGACGCCGAAGGTCACCAGGGCGATGGCGCCGAGTCCCGCGGCCAGGCCGTCGAGGCCGTCGGTGAGGTTCACGGCGTTGGACGACCCCGACACCACGAGCGAGACGAAGATCACGTAGGCGGGCACCCAGAACACCGCTACCCACTGGTCGAAGAACGGCACCATGGTCCAGGTGGCCGGTATCGGATGGATGGGTTGCAGGACGAGGAAGATGCCCAGGAGGAGTCCGAAGGAAAGCTGCCCCACCATCTTGTACCGGGCCACAAGGCCCCGGGGCCGGCCCTGGACCACCTTCAGGTAGTCGTCCATGAACCCGATGGCTCCCATCCAGAGGAGGGCCAGGAGGGAGAGCATGACGTACCAGTTGGTGATCTCGGCCCAGAGCAGAGTGGAGAGGGTGGCCGCCAGGAGGATGAGGGTTCCCCCCATGGTGGGCGTCCCCGCCTTCTTCAGGTGGCTCCGGGGTCCCTCGGTGCGGATCACCTGCCCCACCCGCAGATGACGGAGCCAGCGGATGGTGGCCGGTCCCGCCACCAGGGCGATGAGGAGCGCCGTGATGACGGCCCCCGCCGACCGGAAGGTCAGGTAGTTGAACAGGTTGAAGATGATGTGGACGTCGGCGTACTGGGGGAGGAGATGGTAGAGCATCAGTCACCGCCTCCCGTGCCCGCACCCGTACTGCCCGACGTGTGCGCTTCCGGATCATGGGCCTCGAAGGCCGCATCATGGGCGCCGAAGGCCGCCTGGAAGTGGGGAACCAGGGATTCCATCCGCACACCCCGGGACCCCTTCAGGAGCACCAACTCATTCCCTTCCAGAAGGGGGAAGAGGTGGGCCGGCACCTGAGCGGGATCCGGCACAGCAAGAAGGCGCGACCCATCCCGACCGGCGGCGGTGAGCTCGCGGGCCGCCTCGGCGAAGGCTCCCACCGCAACCACCCGGTCCAAGCCGGCGCCCAGGGCGTAGGTCAGCACCTCGCGGTGGAGGGCCCCGCTCATCCTGCCCAGCTCCAGCATGCTCCCCAGTACCGCGAGCCGCCGCCCCGGCCAGAGCCTGGCCCCAACGGTATCCAACGCCGCACGGACAGACTGGGGGTTCGCGTTGTAGCAATCCAGGATGAGTTCCATGGCACCGATTCGAAGGGACTCGCCCCGGAGCCCACTGGGCGTCAACGCCTCCACCTCGGGGGCGGCCACATCCACCGGTACGCCCAGTTCCCGGGCCACGGTCAGGGCAAGGAGGGCATTGGTGGCACCGTGTGGCCCCGGGTAGCCCGGCCGGACGGCTGCATCACCCAGATGGAAGGTCATCCGACCCTGGTCATCGGTACCTGCGACGCGAGCTCTGCACTGGGCGTCCGCATCGGCGGTGAACCCCACGACGCGGATATCGTCCCGAATCCGGCGGGCAGCCCGGGGCAGCTCCGGCGGGGAATCGCCCACGAAGGCCCGGGCCTCGGGGGGAAGTTGGGCCAGGAGGGACAGCTTCTCTTCCAGGACGCCCTCCAGACTCCCCAGCCCTTCCAGGTGACTCTCGGAGACGGTGATGACCAGCCCCACGTCGGGCTCGGCGATGCGGGTGAGGAGGGAGATCTCGCCGGGCTCGTTGGTGCCCATCTCCACCACCATCACCTCCGCATCCGCGGGAACGGAGAGGAGGGTGAGCGGGACCCCGACCCGGTTGTTCTGGTTGGCGGGGGTGGCGTGGACCTGGAAACGGGCCGAGAGCGCCGCCCGGAGCATCTCCTTCACCGTGGTCTTCCCGGATGAGCCGGTGAGCCCGACCACGGGACCGATGAAGGATCGACGGCGGAATCGGCCCAACTGGCCCAGCGCCACCAGGGTATCGGAAACCCGATAGAGGGGGAACCCCGGGGGGAGCGGATCGTCGTGCACGTCCGCCCGCCTTCCCTCCACGACGGCTCCCACCGCGCCCGCAGCAGCAGCCTGGCCCAGGAACCGGTGACCGTCGAAGCGAGGACCCCGGAGTGCCACGAAGAGGCTCCCGGGCGTCAGGTGGCGGGTGTCGGTGCACACTCCGGTATAGCGCAGGGCGGAATCAGCGGGCACGGCGGATCCGTCCTCACCAAGATCCAGTCCCAGGGCGCGCCGGACCGCGGCATCCGTCCAGGTGAAGGGAGGAGCGGTCGTCATGTCCTCTCCTCCAGCTCCAGCAACTGCCGGACGATGGCCCGTTCATCGAAGGGGCGGGACTGGCGCCCCACCACTTGGTACGTCTCATGGCCCTTCCCGGCCAATACGACCACGTCCCCGGGCTTCGCTTCTGCCAGAGCAAAGGCGATGGCCTCCCGACGATCCGTGATGCGGTGGGGATCCGATCCCTCCATTCCCTCCAGGATCTCGTCGATGATGGCGTCGGGATCCTCGGTACGCGGATTGTCCGAAGTGACGATGGGAAGGTGGGCGCCCTGCGCTGCCACCCGGCCCATCTCGGGCCGCTTCACCCGATCGCGGTCGCCCCCGGCGCCGAAGACCAGGAGAACTCGACCGGAATAGAGGGGACGAACGGTCTCGAGAAGGCGCGCCAGGGCGTC
>PWZC01000444.1 GCA_003567615.1 Gemmatimonadota bacterium
ACATCCAGCCACAGGTCGACGCCGGTCGCTTCTCCGCCCGGGGCATCATCGGCGACCGTTTCCAGGTTGAAGCCGACGTCTTTGCCGACGGTCACGACCACATCGAGGCCCGCCTCCTCTTCCGGCGCCTGGGCTCACGACGATGGAGCGAGACCCCCATGGAGCTGCGGGGCAACGACCACTGGGTCGGGTTCTTCGATCTGGACGATCTGGGGATCTATCAGTTCACGGTCGAAGCGTGGGTAGATCCGGTCACTACCTGGTGCTCCGAGCTGGAGCGGTGGATCGAAGGGGGCGCCGACGTCTCTCTTGAGCTCGAGGAAGGCGCCGCCCTCCTCCGCCATGCGGCGGGTCGGGCCCGCGGGGAGGCAGCCGCCGAGCTGAATGGATGGGTGGAGAGGCTGGAGGCGTGGGCCCAGGACGCTGAGATCCTGGAGGACCCCTCTGTCCTCCTTCAGGACCCCATCCGTCTCACCCAGGCGATTCTTCCGCTCTACCTGCCCTACGCCGACCGTTCCCGGGCCACGCGGCCCCGGCGAAGCCTGTCGGTCAGGGTCGACCGGAAGAGGGCCCGCTTCAGTTCGTGGTACGAGTTCTTCCCCCGCTCCACCGCTTCGGAGGAGGGACGGCACGGCACCTTTGCCGACGCGGCCCGGGCCCTGCCCCGCATCCGCGAGATGGGCTTCGACGTGGTCTACCTGCCCCCGATCCACCCGGTGGGCCGAACGAATCGGAAGGGGCCCAACAACCGGGTCACCTGTGCCCCCGGAGATCGGGGAAGCCCGTGGGCCATCGGGGGGCCGGAGGGGGGCCACACGGCGATCCATCCCGAACTCGGGACCATGGACGACTTCCGGACTTTCCGGAAGCGGGCCGAGGAACTGGGGATGGAGCTGGCGCTGGACATCGCCTTCCAATGCTCCCCGGACCACCCCTGGGTCAACGAGCATCCCCAGTGGTTCCGGCATCGGAGCGACGGCTCGATCCGCTACGCCGAGAACCCGCCCAAGAAGTATCAGGACATCTACCCCATCGACTTCGAGACCGACGACTGGGAGGCCCTCTGGGACGGGCTCCGGGACGTCTTCCTCTTCTGGATGGCGCAGGGGGTCCGGATCTTCCGGGTCGACAATCCCCACACCAAGGCCTTCCCCTTCTGGGAGTGGGTGATCCAGGAACTCCTGGAAGTGGACCCGGGCGTCATCCTGCTCTCGGAGGCCTTCACCCGGCCGCGGAGGATGTACCACCTGGCGAAGGTGGGATTCCATCAGTCCTATACCTACTTCGCCTGGCGTGACACGGGACCGGAGCTGGCCCGGTACATGCGCGAACTCCGCTCCCCGGGCGTCCGGGAGTTCTTCCGCCCCAACTTCTGGCCCAACACCCCCGACATCCTCACCGAGACGCTGCAGACCGGAGGCCGCCCCGCCTTCATGGTACGTCTGGTCCTGGCGGCCACCCTCACGGCCAACTACGGGATCTACGGCCCCGCCTTCGAGCTACTGGAACACGTGCCCCGCAACCCGGGGAGCGAGGAGTATCTGGATTCGGAGAAGTACCAGGTCCGGACGTGGGATCTGGATCGACCGGGCAACCTGACCGGCTTCATCTCCCAGGTGAATCGGATCCGGAGGGAAAACCCGCCCCTGCAGCGGAATGACGGCCTCCACTTCCACCCGACGGACAACGAAACCCTTCTGGCGTTCAGCAAGGTGGCTCCCGAGGGGGGGGACCGGATCGTGATGGTGGTGAACACGGACCACCAGCACGTGCAGAGTGGCTGGGTCGACCTGAACCTGGCCGCGCTGGGGATGGAGGGGACCGGAGAATACGAAGTCCATGACCTTCTCGCCGGGGGCCGATACCGCTGGCGTCCCGGCCCCAACTTCGTCCGACTGGACCCCGGGGTGTGTCCGGCGCATATCTTCAGGATCGAGGCGCCCAATCCCGAGATGCTTCGTCGACCCCACCGCTCGCAGCTGAAGGTCTGACGTGCCGGCAGGACCCGATCCGGAGGCCCGCCTTTCCAGGGCCTCCATCCAGCAACCCGCCCCTGACCGGGGCACATCATCCCTGGAGACCCCCTTCATGCCCCGTAGATTCGGATCCGCCGCCCGGGCCATCGATACAGAAGCCCCCGTCATCGTGGACGACCCCCAGTGGTATCGGGACGCCATCATCTACGAGTTGCACGTCCGTTCCTTCAAGGATTCCAACGGTGATGGGATCGGCGATTTCCAGGGGCTCACGAGCAAGCTGGACTACCTGGAGGAGTTGGGTGTGACGGCCCTCTGGATCCTGCCGTTCTATCCGTCGCCTCTCCGGGACGACGGGTACGACATCGCCAGCTATCGGGAGGTGAATCCGGACTACGGGACGCTGGAGGATTTCCAGTACTTCCTGGCCGAGGCGCACCGCCGTGGGCTCCGGGTCATCACCGAACTGGTCATCAATCACACGTCGGACCAGCACCCGTGGTTCCAACGGGCACGCCGGGCGCCCAAGGGAAGTGTGGAGCGGGACTTCTACGTCTGGGGCGACGACCCGGAGAAATACGGGGACACCCGGATCATCTTCCAGGACTTCGAGCCCTCCAACTGGACATGGGACTCGGTGGCGGGCCAGTACTTCTGGCACCGCTTCTATCACCACCAGCCGGACCTGAACTTCGAGAATCCCCAGGTGCAGGAGGAGTTGTTCTCGATCCTGGATTTCTGGCTCGAGATGGGGGTGGACGGACTTCGCCTGGACGCCATTCCCTACCTGTACGAGCGGGAGGGCACCAACTGCGAGAACCTTCCGGAGACCCACGTCTTCCTGAAGAAGCTCCGGGCCCATGTGGACGCCCACTTCCCCAACCGCATGCTCCTGGCGGAGGCGAACCAGTGGCCGGAAGATGCGGCGGCCTATTTCGGGGACGGTGACGAGTGCCACATGAACTTCCACTTCCCGCTCATGCCCCGACTCTTCATGGCGGCGCGGATGGAAGACCGCTTTCCCATCCGGGATATCCTGGATCAGACGCCGGAGATCCCGGAAGGGTGCCAGTGGGGGCTATTCCTGCGGAACCACGACGAGCTCACCCTCGAAATGGTGACCGACGAGGAGCGGGACTACATGTACCGGGTCTACGCCGAGGATACCACGGCCCGGATCAACCTGGGGATCCGTCGCCGGCTGGCACCCCTCCTGCAGAACAACCGGCGGCAGATCGAACTCCTGAACTCCCTCCTCCTCTCGTTGCCCGGCACGCCCATTCTCTACTACGGCGATGAGATCGGGATGGGCGACAACTTCTACCTCGGCGATCGTCACGGGGTGCGCACACCCATGCAGTGGGCAGGAGATCGCAACGCGGGATTCTCCTCGGCCAACCCCCAGCGCCTCTTCCTTCCGGTCATCATCGACCCGGAGTACCACTTCGAGGCGGTGAATGTGGAGACCCAGCAGCGCAATCCCACCTCGCTCCTCTGGTGGACGCGGCGCCTCATCGCGCTCCGGAAGCGCCACCAGGCCTTCGGGCGGGGCTCCCTGGACTGGGTCGAGCACGACAACGGGAAGGTGGTGGCCTTCATCCGCCACCATGAAGGCGAAAGCATTCTGGTGGTGGCGAACCTCTCCCGGTTCGCTCAACCCGTTGCCCTCGACCTGAGCGGCCATGCCGGCCGCGTCCCCCTCGAACTCTTCGGCCACACCACCTTCCCCGAGATCGAAGAGGACGAGCCGTACCCCCTGACCCTTCCTCCCCACGGCTTCCTCTGGTTCTCCCTGGAGACGGAAGAAGCTCTCCTGGACCGCCGCGACGTCCCCCCCGCCGCGGACCGGGACCCTGGCCAACTGGTGGCCGTGCGGTCCCGTCACCGGTGGGACGATGTCCTGGAGGGGCGACGGCGGCGAAAGGTCGAGCCGCTCCTTGTGGAGTTCCTGCGGAGCCAGCGCTGGTTCGCCGGGAAGGGACGGGTGGTCCGGAAGGGAGAGATCCTGGACGCCATACCCCTGGGCGACGACGGGTCGGTGGGTCGACTCGTCCTCCTCGAGGTGGAGTATGTGGCCCAGGACCCCGAGATCTACCTCATCCCCCTGGCCCATGCCACCGGGGACGAGGCGGCCGAGGTGATGGATGAGCGCCCCGGCGCCGTGGTCTGGCGGACCGCCCTGGGAGAAGGCGAAACCGAGGAGGGCGTGGTGTTCGACGGCAGCTTCGACGCCGAGCTCTCCAGATTCCTGCTCCGCACCGTGGCGCGAGGAGACAGCCTCCGGGGAGACCGGATTCGCCTCCGTGGCCTCCCCCTGATCCCGGCGGCAGAGATCCTGGGTGAAGACGGAGGCGATCGGACACCGATGCACGGTCGGGCCGAGCAGAGCAACACCTCGGTCATCTTCGATCGCGAGTTCATCCTGAAGCTCTTCCGGCGCATCGAGACCGGAATCAATCCGGACCGTGAGATCGGGCAGCTCCTGCAGGAGGTTGGCTTCGACGGAACCCCCGAGATGGTGGGAACCCTGGAGTTCGAAGGGCGCGAGCGGGCCC
>PWZC01000268.1 GCA_003567615.1 Gemmatimonadota bacterium
ATCCCCTGCAGGACGGGGAGCAGGAAGAGGTAGAAGCCCAGGTCCCGGCCGAAGATGGGCTCGGCCACCCCCCACTCAGGCGCATTCAGAAGAAGGAGGAACCGGAGTCCTGTTCCCTGTGGGATCGCCGCGGCGAACCAGAGCGCCACCAGAGCCGCCAGGACGCCCAAGCCCCACCGGATGTAGCTGTCCGGGAGCTGCTCCTGAATGACCAGGTCGCCCACCCTTCGCCGGAGCTGGATGCCGCTGAATGTCCTGAGGACCACATCCATGTTGATCCAGGTGAGGATACCCACGAGGATCCCGGCACCGAGGCGGCCACCCCCCTCCCAGAGGAGCCGGGTGGTGAAGACGGCGGACGCCCCCTCGGCCGCGAACCAGAGCCGGTCCACGTAGAGGGCAATGCCCCATCGGATGAAGAGGAGCGCGAAGAGGAGGGCGAGAAAGCCCCCCAGGATCATCCGACCCCGCATCCCCCCGATAAAACGGAGAAACCTGGGTTCAGACATGGACCCCCTGCTCCGCCAGCCACCCTTCCACGAGGTCCCGGATCTCCCTGAGGGCAGCTTCGGTTCCCGCTTCGAAGCGAAGGACGAGGACGGGCTGTGTGTTGGATGCCCGGATCAGGGCCCAGCCGTCTTCGAACTGGATCCGGGCGCCGTCCACCGTATTCACCTCGTACTCCCCGGAGAATCGGTCGAGGGCGAGCTCCACCACTTCCCTCTTCAGGGTCTCGGTGACATCGAGGCGAATCTCAGGCGTGGACATGGTGGGCGGAAACCGGTCGACCTGGGCGGAGAGGGGTTCTTCCGCGGCGGCCTGCATCCGGGCGAGCCACCCGGCGCAGAAGAGGGCGTCGTCCATCCCCAGGTACTCGTCCCCGCCAAAGCAGATGTGCCCTGAAAGCTCTCCCGCCAGGGGGGCTCCCGTCTCGCGCATCTTCTCCTTCATGAGGGAGTGGCCGGTCTTCCACATAAGGGTTTGGCCCCCTGCGGCCTCATAGACGTCGGGCAGGACCTGGGAGCACTTCACATCGAAGATGAGAAGTTGGTCGGGGCCGTTTCGCTCCAGCAGATCCAGACCCAGGAGGAGGAGGAGCAGGTCGGCGCGGACCACCCGCCCCCGGTCGTCCACCACGCCGATACGGTCGGCATCGCCATCGAAGGAAACCCCGAAGGCAGCGCCTTCTTCCCGTACCCGAGCCATGAGGTCCACCAGGTTCTCGTCCACAGTGGGGTCGGGATGGTGGTTGGGGAAGGTGCCGTCGGATTCGCAGTACAGGGGGACCACCTGCACTCCGAGGGCCTCCAGAAGCTGGGGTGCCACAACCGACCCCGTCCCGTTGCCACAATCGACCACCACCTTCACCGGGTCCACCGGGCCGAGCCGGGCCATCATGTCCCGGACGTAGCGATCCAGCACCGGCTTCGGTGTCCGGCTACCCTCGCCAGCCTCGAAGGCGCCGGATTCGATGGTCCGGCGGATGGCCTGGACCTCGGCTCCGTGAAGGGAGCGGGTCTCCCGGGTCATCTTGATGCCGTTCCAGTCGGCCGGGTTGTGGGATCCGGTCACCTGCAGGGCGCCGTGGACCCCATCCAGCATATGCTCCGCCCACCAGACCACCGGCGTCGGGACCACGCCGAGTTCCAGGACGGAGATCCCGCTCTCCAGAAGCCCCTGAACCAGGGCCTCGGTGAGATCGGGCGACGTGGGGCGATTGTCCATGCCCACCACCACCTGGAGTTCGGGGAGGTCAGCCCGTGTGGGCACCGTCAGGGCCCGACGCATGTGGGTTCCGTAGGCCCGTCCCACGGCCCGAGCCAGTTCAGGGGTGAGGTCGCGGCCCACGATCCCGCGGATGTCGTACTCGCGGAAGATCTCTGGGGAGATTTGCATGGAGGGGATGCTGGTAGAGGGGAAATGCGATCGTCGAAGGATGGTGACAGTTTGACCGATGGCTGTCTCATGACCGGGGGGGCGAGTCCAGTCCGGCCCGCGGGGATGGGGCGAACTGGACTCGGCCTTCCGAAGCACCCGGGGGCCTCAGGGTCCAAGGCCCAGGAAGATGTCCCGGGTCAGCCCCAGCCCCTCGGCGCCGGCCATGGCCCCGTCCAGGAGCCCCCCCGGGAAAATCCCCAGGTAGAGGATGACTCCGGCTCCGGCCACGAGCGCCACCTTCAGGGGGAGCGGGGCCCAGAAGGACCCGGCCACCTGGCCCTCGGGAGTCGGGCGCATCCACATGAACCAGGCCACCCGCAGATAATAGTAGTAGGAGACCACCGTGGTCAGGACCAGGAGGATGGACAGCGTCCAGAGCTGACTGTCCACGGCCCCTTGCAGGAGGTAGATCTTGGCCATGAATCCTCCCGTCCCCGGGAAGCCCGCCAGGGAGAGGAGGAAGATGGTGAAGAGGACGGCCAGGAGGGGACGGGTTGCGCCGAACCCCGCGTAGTCCTCGACCTGCAGACGATCCTCTCCGTGGTGGGCCACGACCATGAGGACGCCGAAGGCTCCAATCGTCATGATGGTGTACACCAGGAGATAGAAGAGGAGCCCGGCCACAGCCATCTGGTTGGCGGCGGCCAACGCCACCAGGAGATAGCCCCCATGGGCCACGGACGAGTAGGCGAGCATCCGCTTCACATTGGACTGGCTCAGCGCCACCACATTGGCGATCACCATGGTGAAGGCCGCCAGCCACCACATGACCGGGTACCAGGATTCATAGAGCGCCGGGAACGCCTCCAGGAAGACCCGGACGAAGGCGATGAACGAGGCCGCCTTCACCGCCGCGGCCATGAAGGCCGTGGAGGGGGACGGAGCACCCTCATACACATCCGGCGTCCACATGTGGAAGGGGACGGCGGCCACCTTGAAGGCGAACCCGATGGCCAGGAGCGCCATTCCCGCCAGGAGGAGGCCCGTGAATCCGGCGCCCGCCTCCACCGTGGCCCCGATCTCCGGAAGGTGGACACTGCCGGTGGCTCCCCACACCAGGGCGATCCCGTAGAGGAGGAAGCCGGAGGAGAAGGAGCCCAGCAGGAAGTACTTGAGTCCTCCTTCCGCCGATCGACGGTCCCTGCGGTTGTACGCGGTGAGCACGTACGCCGCAACGGACATGGTCTCCAGAGCCAGAAAGAGGAGGATGAGGTTCCGGGTCCCGCCCATGAACATCATCCCCACCGTCGCCAGGAGGATCAGCGTGTAGAACTCACCGGCCTGCAGGCGTTGGCGGGCTACGTAGGCCGGTGCGATGAGGATGGTCAGCCCGGCGCCCAGCAGGAAGATCCAGTTCGCGAAGAGCCGGAAGCCGTCCACGGTGATCATGGCTCCCGGCTCGGTGGCGGTGACCCCGTAGAGCCATCCGTTCACACCGGCGGCCAGGGCGATCCCCACCAGGGACAACCATCCCAGAACCTCCGGGTTCACGGGAGGGTCATCGGGCCGTCGCACGCCGGCCAGGAGGACCACCATGGCCCATACGGAGAGGACGATCTCGGGGAGGAGAGCCCAGAGGTAGTCGACGTTGGAAGCGAAATCGAGTGTCATGACGGATCAGCCCCCATCCCCACGGATGTGGTCCCCCGGAATCCGGAACCCATGGTTCCGGTCCGAGAAGCTCCAGGTTGGATCCGGCGGAACGGATAGCTCCGCCGGAGCCGGGTCACCTACCAGTCGGCTCCGGGAATCCGTCACCCCGAGGCGTGCCGCCTCCAGGAGTGATCCTTCCCGGCTGGTCTCTTCCACGTACTCCACGATGGCCCGGGCGGCGGGCTCCATCCGATCCAGCACCGGCGTCGGGAAGACGCCCAGCACCACCATGAGAACCACCAGCGGGGCCAGTACGGCCACCTCCCGACGGCTCAGATCCGGCATGGTCCGGTTCTCCTCGCGGTCCAGTTCGTTGAAGAGCATCTTCTGGACCATGGGGAGCATGTAGTAGGCGGCGAAGATGACGCCTGTCGTGCCCACCAGGGCGATGATGGGGTGCCGCTCCCACGTCCCCAGCAAGGCGAGGAATTCACCCACGAAACCACTGGTTCCCGGAAGGCCGATGGACGCCAGGGCTGTGATGACGAAGGCGGTGGCCAGAAGGGGCGCGACCCGGGCGAGCCCGCCGAAGTCCTCGATCCGTCGGGTGTGGCGCCGTTCATAGAGCATCCCCAGGAGCAGGAAGAGGGCCCCGGTGGAGATCCCGTGGGAGATCATGACGATGAGGCCACCCTGGAGACCATTCAGGGTCAGGGCGAAGATACCGAGGACCACAAACCCCATGTGGGCCACTGAGGTGTAGGCCACCAGCTTCTTGGCGTCGGGCTGCACCGCCGCCACCCAGGCGGCGTACACGATGCCCACCACTCCCAGGACCAGCATCACCATGACCACCGTCGGGTGGGTTGCCGCGTCCGGAAAGAAGGGGAGAACGAAACGGATGAAGCCGTAGGCGCCGAGCTTCAGGAGGACCGCTGCCAGAACCACCGAGCCGGGGGTGGGGGCCTCCACGTGGGCGTCCGGCAGCC
>PWZC01000222.1 GCA_003567615.1 Gemmatimonadota bacterium
ACCTTCGGGTGTGTGGGTACCTTCGAGGGTGTGGACACTCCCCCCGCCGGGGACGGCGACGGATCCGGTGCCATGCCACGCCCACCCGCCGTCTTCCCCTGCTCCCGAACTCCCGTCCGCCCCTCACCTGTCTTCTACCACTCCTCATGGCCGCCGTCCTCGCCGGGTGCGGTCTCCTCGCCAACGAGAATGAGACCCCGGAGGACCAGGTGTCACAACGGTCGATCCAGGAGGTGCAGGAAGCGTTCACTCCCGAGTGGATGGAGCTCCCCTGGGTGGTGGGAACGGGGCTGGCACTCTGCGACGGGGAGCCCTGCATCCGGGTGTTCCTTGCCCGGGAGTCACCGGAGGCCCGAGCCGCCATCCCCGAGGAGCTGGAGGGTTATCCGGTGGAGCTGGTGGTCACCGGTCCATTCGAACCCCGGGGCCCTCCGCGGTAGTCGCGCGCCCGGACCTCCGGGGCAAGGGCGCCGGACCGGTAGGAGGTGCGGCGGGAATTGGCTTGGTCCACCGGCGGACTTCTCGGTGGGTCAACGAAGCGGTCCATCGCTCAGAAGCGGAGGGTCAGCCAGGGAGCGACCATGCGTCCCCCACTACCCGTACCCGTCCGTCCCCCACTCCCTGCGCTGGTTCGGAAGCCTTCGGGGTCCGCGGATGTACCCGCTCTCCCCGAGCGTGGCGCCAGGAGGGTTCCCTGCAGGATACCCATGGGATGAAGCTCCACCCGGATCCCCGCCCATGAGCCCGGCGTTCCCGGCGATGTACCCGGCGTCCCTGCGGCACCCCCACGGCTCGAAAGGCCTCCGCCCCGCCCCACCCCATCGAGCGAGCCGGCACCTGAGCGCCCCACCCGCCGCGGCGCGTTGTCCACCACAGCCCGCCAAACCAGCCCGGCGCCCAGCATCCCGCCAAGGGTGGAAGTGGAGAGAAGCAGGGTCTCATTTCCGTCGATCTCGTTCACCAGGAGGTAGGTGAGCCCCGCAGCGGTGGCCGTTCCGGCGAGGTGACCGGCATTCACCAGTAGCCCTTCCCCCGTGCTCAAGCCCCGGGGGCCCATCCAGCGGTCACCGGCCACCAGCCCACCCAGACCGCCGGCCAGCATGGCGCCCACCAACGGATCGCCCCACTCATCCACCCCGGCTAGCCGAGCCACGGTGGCACCGGTCTGGACCCCGGCCACAGTGGCGCTCCGGAGAGCGGATACGTCGCCGGTGGAATAGCTCCGCCGACGGCCGAGCCAAGCCCCCGCCGCCAGCCCGGCTCCTTGCCCCGCCAGGGTGAGGGCGTGGCCGGCGCGGCGATTGCTGATGCGGGGGTCGGTGAACTCGAAGCCGTGATCGCTGCGGAGGAAGGTCTCTTCCTTGTAGGGCCCGGCCAGGTAGGCGGTGGCGGCACCCACCAGGAGACCGACGTCGCCCAGCGCCGCCCAGAGCTCGGCATCCCCCAGCTCGGGATTCCAGCGGTCCACGGCCAGGAACCCCAGGGTGCCCCCGGCAGCCCCGCCCACCACGCCGCCGGCCAGACGCGCGCGACCCGATCCACGTCCATCATCCCGGTCCCCGCCCACCAGGTCCCCGGCAAAGAGACCGCTCACGATCCCGCGGGTGCCCCCGTAGAGCGAGAGATTCCGATGGGTCTCGGTGACGGCGCGGTCGCGGGTGAGGCGGTAGGGAAGGTAGAAGGCCGTCCCGGCGGTGAGGAGGTAGGCGGCCACCGCGCCCTGCGCCGATGAGACGTCCAGGGCTGCGGGCACCGCCCATCCGTGATAGCCCACCCCCAGGAGGGTGTGCCCCAGGACGAGCCCACCTCGGCCCTCCTGGGTATCCACCGCGCGGGCCCCGGCCTGTGCCAGACTCTCGGCCAGTGTGCGACGCAGGGCGAGGAGCTCCTCCTCCGTCACCGGTCGCCGCTGCCGCACGAGACGCCCTTCCTCGAGCCATACCACCTCCACCACCAAGGCGCCGTCATCGGCCTGGAAGAGGCGGGCCCCCTGGAAATCGGGGAGCCCCGGGAAGAGTCCGGCCCGGGCCCGAAGGGTGGGCGTGATCTCGAGGATCCCGGCCTCCGGGAGGAGGAGCATCTGGCGTTCCAGCTCTCCCGGGCGGGGCGGGGGGATCTGGGCCTGGAGGGAGGATGGAAGAAGAAGGACCCCCAGGGCCGCGATCCCCATGGGCGCGATCCCCAGGGCCGCGATCCCCAGGGGAGCGATCCCGAGGGCCACCATCGCCAGGACTGCGATCCCCGGGGCGCCTGCTCCCCTCGCCCTGGCTCCCAAGCGCGGCCCCCGACGTCGGGGACCGGGGCGGGTCATCGCCTTCCTCCCCCGCCCCCGATGGTCACCCTCAGGTGCACTCCGTCGAAGGCCGCGTCGGGCCCGCGGGTCACCTCACCCCACTCGGTGCCCCATGCCCAGTTCCCGATCCCCTGGAGGGCGGAGAGCTCCACGCCCACGATGAGGCCCTGGCGCGGGGCCCGGCGGCGGGGTCGATCGCCCAGCGCCATCTCGGCCCGAACGCCGACCGAGGTGAGGAGCCCGCCATGGGAGAGGGTCACCCCCCGGCCCGGGTCCTCCAGGACATCGTCGAAGCGCGGGACGTCACGGGGGCCGATCTGAAGAGCGAGCCCGCCGGCCCCGAGCCCGGCGGTGGGGTAGATGCTGAGACGGTCTCGCCCCACCACCTCCCAGCCCAGGTTGAAGAGACCGTACCCACCACCCAGGCGAACGCCGGTGGCCCCGTCCAGGGTCGTCTCGTCATCGGCCAGGAAGCCGTGCCCCTGCCCCCCGAGGAGGAGGCGGCCCCGCACCGCGTGGCCACCGCCGCCCAGGGTGAGCGCCGACGAGGAGAGCTCAGGGAAGCCGGTGCCGGTGAGGCGCTGGTTCAGGGCGTCCACCTCCAGATCCATGGCTCCAACGGCAAAGTAGCCGCCACCGCGAACGGTCTGGCCCTCCAGCGACGGAGGCTGCAGGACCAGGAGGGCGGTGGCGAGGGCCAGGAGCATCGGGACGGGACCAAGCCATCCGTTACGTGGGGTCCGGGCAGGCGCGGGCAGGTCGGGTCCAACCGTGGTCGATCCAGGGTGGACCGGTTCAGGAACGGACGAAGGGAATCGAGGCATGAGACAGGCTCAGGGTGGGGGAAGCCGATGGAGTCCGGCCTCCGTTCTCGTCAACTACGGCCTCGTGGTGCTACACCACCTCACCCGCCCCGATTCACCTCCAGGGTGTACCGACCGGTGGAGTCGGCGCTGTAGGCCCGGGCCCGAATGAGATAGGTGCCGTCGGCCGGAAGTTCGATCTCGATGAGGGAGTTCAATCCGTCGTCGGGGGGGTCGTCGTTGAACGCCAGCTCCCGGTAGAACCCATCCGCTTCCTCCCGACCGAAGGAGAGGACGGTGTCGAAATCGTCGGAGCGCATGCGGATCTCCAGGCGGTCGCCGGCCCGCCCCTCCAACTCCCACTCATGAACCCGCGTGGGGGAGCCCCAGACGGCGTCCAGATCCACCAGCAGCGCGTCATCCAGCGTCAACTCCGCCTCGACCTGCTCCCCCATTCCCAGGGAACGGCGCACCGGCACCTCGGGCAGGTAGGGGTCCACCCGAAGGGTGTAGCGTCCCTCGGCAGCCCAACCGCTGAAGCTCCGGGCCCGGATGGCGAAGGTGCCATCCTGGGAGAGGCGGTGGTGGAGGAGGGCATTGGACCCGGCCCCACCGTCGTCGTCGGACGCCTCCAGGATGAACTCGTCCCCGTCCAGGATCCCCACCTCCACGTAGGCGTCGAAATCCTCGGAATCCATGGCCACCCGGACCACGTCGCCGGCGGCACCCTCGAAGGTCCAGAGGTCGTAGGGAATCTCGTCGCCCCACTCCGTCTCGAAGAGGCTTCCCTCCAGCGACAGATGCCCCTCCACGGTCTGCTCCCACTCCAGGCTCCGGACCACGGCCGGCGGGGGCGGCGGGAGCTCAACCAGGGAGAGGGTGAAGCGCCCCCGGTCCATCCCCCACCCGCGCACAATCAGCAGGTAGCTCCCGTCCCGGTCGATGCGGAAGCGAAGGCGCGCATCCGTTCCCTCACCTCCGTCATCATCCTCCTGGATGAACTCGGTGATTCCCCCCACGACATGGGCCAGGCTCAGATAGGTATCGAAATCGTCGGAGCGGGCGTCGGCCATGTAGCGGGTCCCCGCCTCTCCCTGGAAGCGGAAGGCCTCGAACGGCCCCCAGTTGAGCGACTCGGGCGACTCGGCCCAGAGTCGTCCCTCCACTTCCTGGCCGACCCGGATCTCCGGCAGGTCGGCAGGGGAGGGGGTCTGGGCGGTCAGGCCGGCGGGGGGAGAAGCAGCGAGGCCGGCGACGAAGGGGGCCAGGAAGAGGAGCGCGAGGCGAAGATCGCCCCTGGCCCTCGTCGGGGCCCCGACGTTCAGGGAGGGGTCAGCAGGAGGTCCGGGGACGAAGGTCATGGGCGGTGCGTCTCGTGTGCGGAGCAGAGGATGCCAGTGGGGTCAGATGCAAC
>PWZC01000157.1 GCA_003567615.1 Gemmatimonadota bacterium
CCAGGCGAACAAAGATCTGGGTCGACGGGAGCGGATCGTCGGGATCGGCGTCCGGGGCGGCGGCCGGAGTCGCCGGGTCGCCAGGCACGCCGGGCGGCGGGGTCTCCGGATCCTCCGGCGGCGGGCCGGCATCCGGATCGCCGGCGTCCGGGTCATCGGGCTCCGGCGCCTCCCGCGCTGCCTCCGCCTCCCGCTCCGCCTCTTCTTCCCGTAGCGCCTGCCACTGATGGAGGTAGAGCACCTGTCGCACCGCCGGCGCCGGCCCCTCCGGATCCCGCGCCAGCGTCACCCGCACCCCGTCCAGCGGTCGCTCCGGATCCAGATGATCGTCGAACTCGAGACGGAGCGTCACCGAATCCACCACCTCCACCTCACTGAGGATCGCCGCCGTGGTATCGGGGGTCAGGAGGGCCAGGTCCATGACGATCACCGTGTCACCCCGGGCCACCTGCACCTCCGTGGAATCCTGCCGCTCCATGAAGTCGGGCTCCCGGTTCCGGTTCAGATCGTCATAGGCCCGGACCCGATACCCGTTGGCGGGCAGGAAGGGGAAGGTGAAGAGGCCGATGGAGTCGGTGACGGTGGAGTGGATGAGCCCACCGTCCACGGGCTCGGCGTCCACCCGGATGTCCCGCACCTCCCGCCCCGTGAGCCGGTCCGTCACGATCCCCGCCAGCACATTGGGCTCGAACTCGGGCCCGGTGGAGAAGAAGAGCTCGAATCCCTCGTCAAGGCGATTCCGCCAGAGGTCCTGGAGGGTGGGTCGGAGGGTGATCCGGTAGACGGCCTCCTCCGTGAACCCGCCCTCCATCCGCACCTCGATCCCCTGGCGCCGGTGGCGGACACTGACCTCACCGGTGCGCGGCGACACCACCACAGCGTCCCGGAGCTGCCCGTCGGTGGGCCGCTCGCTGGGGCGCCGGTCGAAGGTGAAGCGGACGGGATCGTCAAAGGGTTCCAGCTCCGCGAAGGCCTCCGGCGACGTCTCGACGACCTGCATGGGGGTCTCGGGCACGGGTCCGCCCCGGGGCTGGGTCGCCCGGGCACACCCCCACGCCGAGACCAGGAGGAGGAAGACCGCCAGGACCGCCGCTCGCCTCACGCCCCCTCCAGCGCCGCGAGCTTGGCGGCGAGCTTATCGCGCTGATCCACGAAGGTGGCCTCCTTGGCCCGCTCCTTCTCCACCACCTCGGCGGGCGCCCGGGAGACGAACGCTTCGTTGGCCAGCTTCTTCCGAGCCCCGACGATCTGCCCGTCCAGGCGCTGGATCTGCTCCCGGAGCCGTGCCCGCTCATGGTCCAGATCCACGAGCCCGGCCAGGGGAAGGAAGACCTCCACCCCGTTGGTGAGCACGGCTGTGGCCCCCACCTCTCCCTCCTCCGGGCCCTCGAAGCGGACCCCGTCGATGCGAGCGAGCTGCTGGAGTTGGGGGCCCTGCCCGGAGATGCGTCCCCGGAAGGCGCGGGAGGCCCCGGCCAGAACCACCTCCACCGGCGTACCCTCGCCCACCCCGTACTCCTTCCGGAGCCGGCGCACCGCCGTGACCAGCTCCTGGAACGCCGCCATGGCCGCCTCGGCCTCCGGATCCTCCCGGGAGGGATCCGCCTCGGGCCAGGGCGCCACCATGAGGCGGGCCGGCCGTTCCCGCCCCCGGGGCCAGGGGATCCGGTCCCAGAGGTGCTCGGTGACGAAGGGGACCAGCGGATGAAGGAGGCGGAGGATCTGGTCGAACACATGGACCAGCACGGCCCGGGCCGCCTGCCGCGACGCCTCACCGGCATCGCCCCGGATCCGGCTCTTCACCAGCTCCAGGTACCAGTCCGCGAACTCACCCCAGAAGAAGTGATGAACCCGCTCCACCGCCTCGTGGAGCCGGAACCGCTCCAGCGCCCGGGTCATGTCCCTCGAGGTGTGGAAGAGGCGGGAAAGGATCCAGCGATCCCCCACCTCCAGCTCACCCATGACCTCTTCCAGGCGGTGCACCGGCTCGTCCCCCACCGACATGAGGGTGAACCGACCCGCATTCCAGAGCTTGTTGGCGAAGTTCCGCCCCGGCGAGAAGGCCGCCTCCAGATCCTGGTGGTCCAGGTGGATGTCGGTGCCCACCCCGCACATGGAGAGGACGGTGTAGCGAAGGGCGTCGGCACCGAACCGATCCACCACCTCCATGGGGTCGATGCCGTTGCCCAGCGACTTGGACATCTTGCGCCCCTGGGCGTCGCGCACCGTGCCGTGAAGGAAGACGTCACGGAAGGGCGGCTCGCCCTGGAACTCGTAGCCCGCCATGATCATGCGGGCCACCCAGAAGAAGAGGATCTCAGGGGCCGTGACCAGGGCGTGGCCCGGGTAGAAGGCGTCCACATCGTCGGTCTCCTGGGGCCACCCGAAGACCGAGAACGGCCAGAGCCACGAGCTGAACCAGGTGTCCAGGACGTCGGGATCCTGCTCGATGCGGTCGCTCCCACAGTGGACGCAGGCCTCAGGGTCGTCCCGCACCACGGTGAGCCCGTCGCAGTCCTGGCAGTACCACACCGGAATCCGGTGCCCCCACCAGAGCTGACGCGAGATGCACCAGTCCCGGATGTTCTCGAGCCACTCCTCGTACACCCGGGTCCAGTGCTGCGGGTGGAAGCGGATGGTCCCATCCCGGGCCGCCGCCAGGGCCGGCTGCGCCAGGGGCTCCATGCGGACGAACCACTGATCCGACAGGCGGGGCTCCACCACCGTCTCGCACCGGTAGCACCGGGGCACGGCGTGGCGGTGGGCCTCGGAGCCGGACACCAGGCCCAGCTCCTCCAGCGCCGTCACCACCCGGCGCCGGGCGTCGAAACGGTCGAGCCCCCGAAACGCCTCGGGGACCGCCTCGTTGGTCACCGCCTCGGGCGTCAGGATGTTCAGGACCTCGAGCCCGGTGCGCTGGGCGATGTCGAAGTCGTTGGGGTCGTGGGCCGGGGTCACCTTCACCATCCCGGTCCCGAACTCCGGATCCACCCACGAGTCGGCCACGATGGGGATGGGGCGGTCGGCCAGGGGAAGGATCACCTCCTTCCCCACCAGCGGCCGGTAGCGGTCGTCATCGGGGTGCACCGCCACCCCGGTGTCGCCCAGCATGGTCTCGGGGCGGGTGGTGGAAACGGTGAGGTACCAGCGCCCGTCGTCCAGTCGGCCCACGGCCTCGGCACCGGCATCGCGGGCGGTCTCGGCGGCCTCCCAGGCCTCCTTCGGGAGGAGGTAGCGGAGGGGGGTCAGGCGCCCGTCGGACTCCACCCCTTCCGCCTCTTCGTTGGAGAGGGCGGTGCCACAGCGGGGACACCAGTTGATGATGTACTCGCCCCGGTAGATGAGCCCCTTCTCATAGAGGCGGACGAACACCTCCCGTACCGCCCGGGAAAGCTCGGGATCCAGGGTGAAGCGGGTGCGGTCCCAGTCACACGACGCCCCGATGGCGGCGAGCTGATCCAGGATCTTCCCCCCCGTCTGGTCCACGAACTCCCACACCTTCTCCACGAAGGGCCCCCGTCCCAGGTCAAAGCGGGTGGTACCGTCGGACTCGGCCAGGCGCCGCTCCACCACGTTCTGGGTGGCGATGCCGGCGTGGTCGGTCCCGGGAACCCACACGGCGGCCCGGCCCTGCATGCGCCGCCACCGGATGAGGACATCCTGCACCGTATTGTTCAGCCCGTGCCCCATGTGGAGGACGGCGGTGACGTTGGGGGGCGGGATGACGATGACGTACGGGTCGGCGCCCTCGTCCCGGACCCGATCGGCCGAACAGTGGAAGTGCCCCTCTTCCCGGGCTCTCCGGTACAGGGGGCCTTCGATGGCGTGGGGGTCCAGGCGGGGAGGAAGTGCGTCGGACACGGCGTGCCTCTGGCGGTGAACGAAAGGGGGACCGGGGGTCCGCAGGTAGGAAGTGGAACCGGGCCCGAAGGTTATCCGGGGCGGCGGGGGGCGTCAATCGGAGCGGCCCGGGCCCCCGTTCGGCGAGGGAGGTCTACCCCCCGCCCCGCTCCCGGGCCCGCTCCTCGTCCATGCGGCGCCGGATCTCCCGGGCCCGCTCGGCCCACGTCTCCCGCATCATCTGGGAAGCGGCGCCCCGGGCCAGATCCTCGTTGATCCACCGCTGCTGATCGGCCCGATCCCGGAGCCCCGGGGGCGTGGTGAAGGTGAAGGGCAGCGGGATGGCGTAGTCGCCCAGATGGAGGCGTCCCGGCGAGAGGCCCCAGCGCCGCCCCTCGTCGTCGGTGTAGGTCCAGTCCATGGCCCGCTCCGAGAGGGCCGCGGCCACCGCCACCGAGTCGTTCCAGTCCCGGAGCATCCCGGCCAGCATGAGCTGGGCCCGCTCCTCATCGGTCATCTCCATGTAGGGCTGGTCGCCAAAGCGCCAGAGGCGGGAGTCGGGGACCTGGGGCTGAAGCAGCTCGGCCACATGGCGCCGGACCTCCTCCTCCGTCATCTCGCCCGGCTCCCCCTCCTCCTCCTCGTCTGCCGGGAGCGGGGTCGGGGCCACGGCCGGGTCTGCGGCGGGCTCATCGGCAGGGTCCGGTTCGGGCTCCGGTTCGGGGTCGGGGTCGGGAAGCTCCGGAGGCGGCTCCTCCTCGGGCGGTTCGTCGGCGGGGTCCGGGTCCGGGAGATCGGGAAGTTCATCCAGCAGAACCACCTCCATCCCCAGCTCCGGGCGGTCCCGATCCGGAGCGTCCCGGAGCGGCGGAGTCCACGAGGCCATGAAGATCGGGTAGAGGGCCACGAGGATCAGGTGGACCCCCACCGAGATCCCGGCGCTCCACAGGAGCAACTTCCTCCCGCGTCGCCGGTGCGCCTCCGGCCCGGAGTTCACCACCGGTGCAGGAGGACGGGGGTCCGGACGGGGAGAGGGAGTTGGAGGGATCATCGCGCCGGATAGTAACCCCTCCGGAAAGGGCGGTTCCGGGCGGTGGGGGTGTCCACGGAAGTGTCCACGGGGATGTGCGTGGCGGAGTGCACGGTGTAGCGCGGGGGGGCCCGCGTGGTGGCGGCCGGATCCACCTCCCGCCCGAGCCGGGTCAGGGGGCCGTCAGCCGCCGGAGAGGGCCGCCAGGCGCCGGGCCCCTTCCGCCAGACGCTCCTCCGCTACGGTGAGCGCCACCCGGAAGAATCCCTCTCCCCCGGCCCCCAAGGACGACCCCGGCAGGATCACCACCCCCTGTTCGTCCAGGGCCCGGTCGGCGAACGCCCGGCTGGTGAGCCCGGCCGGCACCGGGATCCAGAGGTACATGGTGGCCCGGGGAGGCTCCACCTGGAACCCTGCCGCCTGGAAGGCGCTCACGGCGGCGTCTCGGCGGCGCCGGAACCCCTCCACATTCCCCGCCAGCCAGTCCGCGCCCGACTCCAGCGCCGCCACCCCCGCCGCCTGCACGGCCAGAAAGGCCCCCGTATCCACGAAGGTCTTGAGTCGGGCGAGGCCGGCGATGACCTGGGCGTTCCCCGCCGCCCACCCCAGTCGCCACCCCGTCATGTTGTAGCTCTTGGAGAGGGAGTGGAACTCCACCGTGACCTCCCGGGCGCCGTCCAGCTCCAGGACGGAAGGGGGCCGGTAGCCATCGAAGGCGATCTCCGAGTAGGCGTGGTCGTGGAGGAGGACGATGCCGTGCTCCTGACAGAACGCCACCGCATCCTCCAGGTAGGCTCGAGGGGCCGACGCCGTGGTGGGGTTGTTGGGATAGTTGAGGATGAGCACCCGGGTCCGGGCCACCACATCGGCCGGTAGCCGGCGGAAGGGGAGGAGGAAGTCGTCCTCGGGGCGAAGGGGCACCGCATGGGGGGTGGCGCCGGCCAGGACCGTCCCGCCCCGGTAGGCCTGATAGCCCGGATCGGGGAAGACGGCCACATCGCCGGGGTTCAGGAGCGAGAGGAGGAGGTGGGCGATCCCCTCCTTGGATCCGATGACGGGGAGGAGCTCCCGGTAGGCATCCACCTGCACCCCGAAGCGCCCGGCCATCCACGCCGCCACCGCTTCCCGGAAGGCCGGAAGCCCGAGCTGGAAGGGATACCGGGAGAAGGAAGGGGTGTGGGCGGCCTCCCCCAGACGGGCCACGGCGGCCGGCGGCGGAGCCAGGTCGGCGTCACCGGCGCCCAGGTCGATGACATCCACCCCGGCGGCCTCCAGGGCCCGGCGACGTTCCGGCACCCCGGCCCCGGGATAGCCCGGCAGGGAGTCCAGCGCGCGGGATCGGGGGGGGAAGGTGGGGGTCACGGGGTTCGGGGTCGGAGGGTCGGGGTCACACCGGTGGTGACAGGCACCGGGAGGTCGGGGTCATGCCGATCGGGTTCGGGGACGAGGCCAGGGGGCTCCCGGGGCCGCCCGCACCGGATTCAGAACCGACCCCACGCCGGGGATCTCCACCTCCACCTCGTCCCACGGGACCAGGGGTCCAACGCCCTCCGGCGTCCCCGTCAGGATCAGGTCGCCGGGCTCCAGCGTCATGATCCGCGAGATGTAGCTCACCACGACCGGCGGCGGGAACGCCATGTCGGAGACGGGCGCGTCCTGGCGGACCTCGCCGTTCACCCGGGTCACCACGCGGAGCGCCTCCGCATCCACCTCGGCCAGGGGCACCGGCGTCCCCACGGGACAGAAGGTGTCGAACCCCTTGGCCCGGGTCCACTGGGCGTCGGCCCGCTGCAGATCCCGGGCCGTGACGTCGTTGGCGGGGACCACATGGGAGAGGTAGTCCCACGCCTCCTCCTCCCGGATGAATCGCCCCTTGCGGCCCACCACGAAGGCCACCTCCCCCTCGAAGTCCACCCGGCCCACCCCCGGCGGCTGCAGGATGGGCTCTCCCCCGGGGATGAGGGTCGACGGTGGCTTCAGGAAGAGGAGGGGCTCGTCGGGGACGTCGTTGCCCAACTCGGAGGCGTGGGCCAGGTAGTTCCGGCCCACACAGACGATCTTCCCGGGCGAGAGGTCGGGGTGCACCAGACGCGCTCCCACCTTACGGCTTCCGGGGTCCTTCCGGCCGATAGCGGAGCGTCCCCACCAGCGCCACCCCCGTGGCCAGAGCCAGGAAGATGCCGATGATCAGGTACCAGAAGGCGGCGTCGCCCTGATCCGCCGCCGAGTGGATGGAAGCGGCACGGAGGGCCATGAGGGTGAAGATGGTCCAGAGGACGGTCACGCCGAAGCCGAAGATGCGAGCCATGGGGGTCGGGATGAAGGTGGAGGTCAGGTTCCGAGGAGGCCCCGATGTTCAGGGGCAACCCCGATTCTCGGAAGGCCGGGGATACTCGCACCCGACCGGGGGGTTCCGGGGCCGCTACCCCCCTCTCGGGAGACGGCCGCCGTAATCTACGCCCTG
This sequence comes from Gemmatimonadota bacterium, assembly GCA_003567615.1. GTDB lineage: Bacteria > Gemmatimonadota > Gemmatimonadetes > Longimicrobiales > Gaopeijiaceae > PWLA01. The sequence continues at coordinate 7,335 of PWZC01000157.1, forward strand.
GCTCCGGCGGGGCAACCGCGAAGGGTTCCGTCGGTCCGCCCCTCACGGCGTCCGGTAGAAGGCCTCGAGCCGAGGGCGAAGCTCCGTCCACGGCCCCTTCACCAGCGGCGCCGGCGGGAGCCCGGCCCGAAGCACCCGCCCGTACCCCCGGGTCAGGATGCGGTCGTCCAGGAGGAGCACCGCTCCGCGATCCCGGCGGGAGCGGATCAGGCGACCGAACCCCTGCTTCAGGCGGAGGGCGGCCAGGGGGAGGAGGTACTGGCCGAACGGACTCTGGCCCCGGGCCTCCAGCGCCTCCATGCGGGCCTGGGTGATGGGCTCCGACGGCACCCGGAACGGCAGCTTCTGGAGGATGAGGGCGCGGAGCGGGTCGCCGGGCACGTCCACGCCCTCCCAGAACGAGGATGTCCCCAGGAGGATTCCCCGCCCCGAGCGGGCAAAGTCGCTCAGGAGCCGGTGGCGCGGGCCCTCCCCGTGGACCAGGAGGGGGTGGCTCCGGTCCACCCCGGCGCGGCGGAGGAGCCCGGCCACGGTCCGCAGCGCGTGATGCGAGGTAAAGAGGGCGAAGACCCCGCCGTCGGTAAGGGCCGTCACCTCTTCCACGATCCGAGCCGTGGCCTCCTGGAAGGCATGCCCCGCCCCGGTGCCGGGCAGGTCGGTGGGCACGGCGAAGAGGGCCTGCTCCGGATACTGGAAGGTGGAGGGAACCACCGTCTCCTCGATCTCAAGGGGCTCGGGTTCGTCGCCGGCGTCCATGCGGTACACGGGGAGGGCGTCGGGGAGGGCATCGTGGAGGGCGAGTTCGGGGGGAGGCGCGTTCCCCCTTCCCGAACGTCCGCCTGCCATCCCATTCCCCGGCCCCCGCGATGGGCCCGGCGGCGCGCCCGGAGCCCGGCCTCCCCGCTGTGTCCCCACACCCGTCCCGGTCCCCGCCGTCCCGGCACCCGTCGGATCACCCAGTCCCAACCGGTCCCGGATGAACCCGAAGCCACCTCGCCCCACCGTGAGGGTGGCCGAGGCCACCACGGTGGTGTCCACCTGCTCGTAGAGGACCTGCCGGAGCCGGCGCCCGGGCTCCACCGGGGCCGCCGCCAGCCGGATGTTCCCCCGCCCGTCCCCTTCCCCGCTCCGGGCCTCGATCCACCGGACGTAGGTGTCCGCTTCGTCCCCGGGATCCAGGACGAGACCGAGCCCCACACGGGCCGACTCCAGCCGGCGCTCCAGGGCCCCCAGATCCAGGATCCGCCCCTGGGCCGCGTCCCGGAGCGTCTCGTCGTCCTCGAGCCGGATGCGGAGATCCTCCACCTCCCGGCCCAGTCGGCCGAAGGCCGCCGTCAGAGCGTCGAGGCGGGTCAGGACCGCGGGAGAGTCGGAGGGATCACGGGGATCGCCGCGACCGAGACGGAGGGGGTCATCGCCGGGCTGGGGGACCCGGGGCTCCAGGGCGTCGAAGAACGCGTCCAGCGTCTGACGGGCCCGGGCGACGCCCGGGCGGACCCGGTCCCGGATACGGGCCAGGATCCGGGGCACCTCGCCCCCGCCACCGCGCCCCTCCAGGATGCCCTCCACGCTGGCCAGGACGCCCTTCCCGTTCCGGTCCAGGCGCGAGACGGTGCGGAAGAGGCCGATCCGTGTCACCTCCGTCCCCAGGTGGGAGGTGGCGGCGTCCTCCACGTTGTGCCCCTCGTCCAGGATCACGTGGCGGTAGGGTGGGAGCACCGCCGACTGGGACCAGTTCTCCATGGCCTCCCGGAGCGCCAGATCCGAGAAGAGGAGGGCGTGGTTCACCACCAGGAGGTCGGCAGCGGCGGCTCGTCGGCGAGCCTGCTGGTAGAAGCACTCCTGAAAGTTGGGGCAGCGGGCCTTGAGGCAGATGTCCCCGTCGGAGCGCACCTCTTCCCACACCGGCGAGGAGGGCATCACCGGCAGATCGGAGAGGGAGCCGTCCCGGGTGTTCCGACTCCACTCCACCAACGCCTCCAGCTCGGCGCTGCGGTCGGTCTCGAAGAGGGTGGGAGAACTCTCGGCGGCCAGGAGGAGGCGCCGGATGGAGACGTAGTTGCCCCGCCCCTTCACCAGGGACCAGGTGAGTTCCTGACCGGTGAGGCGTCGCACCAGCGGGAGGTCCTTCCCCACCAACTGCTCCTGCAGGTTGATGGTGTTGGTGGAGATCACCGTCCGTTCCCCGTTCCGGAGTGCCCACAGCGCCGATGGGAGAAGGTAGGCCAGGGACTTCCCTGTCCCCGTCCCCGCCTCGACGACCAGGACTCCGCCCTCATTGAACCGCCGGGCCACCGCCCCCGCCATGGTGCGCTGCCCGGGCCGGTCCTCGAAGCCGGGGTGGAGGCCGGCGAGAGGGCCACCCGGTGCCAGGATCTCCTCCACCTCGTCCAGATCCAGGGGCGTCCGGGTCCGGGGGATGGGGGGCTCCACCACCACGTAGAGGTGCCGGGCCTCGTTGTCCACGATGGCGGTCCCGAGCCCCTCCTCGTAGAGCCGGGCCGCCATGACCAGGTCGGCGTCGGAGGGATCCAGGAGTCCGGACGGATGGTTGTGGACCAGGACTTCTCCTGCCTCGGCATCCCGGGCCGCCGCCAGCACGGCACCCCGATTCCCACGGGCCACGGCCCGTGGCTCCACGAGACGGCGCTCGGCGTCGACCCGGGCCAGGAAGCAGACCTCACGGCCGCCGGCACGCTGGATCTCAGCCCGGATGCGGCGGGCCGCTTCGGGGTGCAGGGAGAGGTGGGAGACCGAGGAGGTCACGTCTTCGAGATCACGTCTTCAGAGGAGAGGGACGCGCCGACGGAAAGAGGACGTTGTTCAGGATGAGCCGGTACCCCGGAGAGTGGGGGTGAAGGTCCAGATTGGTGGGCGCATCGCCGATCTGGTGCTCCGGATCTTCCGGGTCATGGCCACCGAAGAAGGTGAAGGTTCCCTCGCCCAGCGAGCCGTGGATGTACTTGGCCCGCCCCCCCTCCTCGGCCAGGATGGTGACCCCGGGCTTCAGGCGCTCCACATCGAAGGCGGTGGTGAGGCCGTAGAAGTCCGGTAGGACCGTCTCGTGGTTCTGCACCAGCATGGCCGCCACCGGATCGATGGTGGCCGAGAACTCGAAGAGGCGGAAGTACCCCAGCGGCTGACGCCAGGCGGTGTTGACCTGGTGGACGTCGATGTCCGAGAAGGCGTTCACCGAGGCCGAGAGCTGGGGCTGGGCGCCCTGGAAGGCGAAGGTCCGGCTCCAGTCCATGCGCTGGGCGGCATCGGGGTCGGGGCTGCGTCCGTTGGCCCACGCCGCCGTGATGTCGGTGGCGTGGCTGGCCAGCGCCAGGTCCAGCGTCTCGGTGGCCGAGCACATGGCGAAGAGGAAGCCCCCCCGTTCCACGAAGGAGCGGATCTCCTCGGCCACCGCCCGCTTCGCCGTGGGGACGTCGGGGAAGCCGAAGCGCGCCACCACTTCCTGGTTTCGGGCCATCTCGTCCTGCATCCAGGGGGCGTTGGCGTAGGTGGGGTAGAATTTGGAGTACTGACCCGTAAAGTCCTCGTGGTGGAGATGGAGCCAGTCGTAGCGGTCCAACTCCCCCTGAAGGACCTCCGGATCCCAGAGCGTCTCGTAAGGGATCTCAGCGTACTCCAGGGCCAACGTTACGGCGTCGTCCCAGGGCTGGGCGTTGGGCGGGGTGTAGACGGCGATGGAGGGCGCCGTCTCCAGCGGGACCGTCTCCCGGTTGCCCTGGCGCATGCGGGTCCGGAGCTCGGCCACCCCAGCCCCGTCCAGCGCCTCCACCCGGACGCCCCGTAGGGCCGCCTCCCGCCGCACCTCCTCCCGGTCCGGGAGGAGGAAGGCGCCGTCCCGGTAGTTCAGGAGCCACTCCGCCATGTCCCCTTCCTGGAGGACCCAGAAGGTCAGGCCGTACGCCTTGAGATGGTTCGTCTGCTGCCGGTCCATGGGGACCAGGAGGTGCTGGGCCTGAAGGGTCCCGGGCACGGCCATGAGGAGGAGAGCCGCGGCGGTGAACAGCACGGCAGCCCATGCGGGGAGTCCGGCCCACGGCCGCAGCGGGACCCACCGAGCCGAGGGGAAGGAATGAGCTCTCACCTCACACCCCCCGTCGGAGCTGGGCCAGGAAGCGCCGAGCCTCCGGCGCCAGGGGGTGATCCGGGGTGTCCACGATGAGATCCTCCACCAGGGCCAGGGCCCGGGACCGGTCCTCGTCGGATTCCCGGGCCGCCAGGTACCGCGCCAACCGAAGCCGGGTCTCCACCGCCTCCGGGGCGGCGGGGTGGGCGGCCAGGAGCCGCTCCCGGAGCTGGGCTCCGCCCTCCGGGTCCACCCCGTCCAGGAGCCGGGCGGCCAGCGCCAGGAGTGCGGCCCGGTCATCGCCCTTCATCTCGTCGGGTCCCGGCCACTCGGCCAGGGCCCAGGCCGCCGCTTCGATGTCGCCGGCCTCGGCCCGGAGGAGGGCCTCAACGGCCCGGGCGCCGATTTCCGGCGACGTCTTCTCGGCCACCGCCAGCCCCTGCACCCACAGGGTGCGGACGGGGCCCTCCCGGGACTCGGCCACCTCCAGGATCCGGGCCAACGCCTGGGACCGGGTCTCGGGATCGCGGAGGTCGTCGGGAATCCCGGCCGGGGTAGCCGACGCGGTGTCCGCCTGCCCCTCGGCAGTGGCGGAATCCGCCGTCTGGGCGGCAAGCCCCACACCCCCGGACACCGGGAGAAGGGCCGGGACCACCAGGAGGACCAGGACGGCAATTCCGTAGCATTCGTTCCTCACAGCTCCCCTCCACCTCCGGCGCCGCCGGGGGGCGTCGACCGGTTCAAGGCCTCGAAGTATTCCAGCACCAGACGACGCTCGGCCGGCGTGAGGTGGCGGAGCTCGTCCGGCGAGGGCGGAGCGATCCGCCCATCCCGGAGGAGTTCGGGATCCAGCGCAGGGATCAGGGGCCGCTCCACCACGCCGGCGGGAGTTCCCTCCCGCTCCTCGGTCGGACCATCTCGCTCCAGCATCCGGCCGGCCCCCAGGAACCGCTCCAGGAGCTCCTCCTGCCGCCGGATGAGCTCCCGGTCCACCGTCCCCGACTCCAGCGCTTCGGCCAACGCCTCGGCCTCCCGGGCCAACTCGTCCAGGTCACCGGGACTCCACTCGCCCACATCCCCATCGGCCAGGCTCCGGGCCGCGTCGGCCACGGCCCGCTGCGCCGAGGCGGCTTCTTCCGTGGAGCTGGCTCCCTGCCCCTCCTCGGCCCCTTCGCCCGCCGACGCCTGGGCCTGCTGGTTCGCCGCCTCCTGCCCCTGGGCCAGCGATTCCAGCTCTTCCATGAGCTGGTCCATGGCCGATCCCTCGCCGCCTCCCTGCCCCACCTGCTCCATCCCGGACAGCGCCAGGATCGCCGCCCGATTCAGCGCCTCCGCAGTGAGGGCCGCCGACTCGTCGAATCGCCCTCCGCCCCAGAGGCCGGAGCGACCGAGTTGGTCCACAGTCCGTTCCCCGGCGGCCAGGGCGTCACCCAGCGCCCCCGCCAGCTCCCGGCCCACCTCTGGAAGCTGACGATTCACCCCTTCCAGCCGGTTGGCCAGGTTCCGGATCCCCTGCACCAATGCCGCCTCGTCGCTCCGGAGTTCGCCCCGTTCCACCCGCCCGACTCCCTCCATGCGCACCCGGAGGTCATCCTGCTGGCGCGCCAAGGCCAATGCCTCTTCGGCACCCTGGCGGAGCGCTGCCCGGAGCGCCTCTTCGAACGCCTCCATCCAGTCGCGGCGGGCCTCTTCCACCTCATCCAGCGCCTTCTGGGCCATCTCGCCGGCCTCGCCCGCCTCTCCGGCGGCGCCCCCGGAATCCCCGTCTCGGGCGGCCTCGGCCGCTCGCTCCATGGCCTCCCTGGCCTGGTCGAGCTGCTCGGCGGCCTCGGTGGCGGCCCGGGAGGGAGCGTCATCGCCCTGGCGCTGCAACCGGCGAGCCAGCTCCTCGAGCCGCTCACGAACCGGGTCCACCCCGGCCATCAGAGCTTCCTGGGTCGACGCCGGGTCCGCCACGCCGGCCTGGTCGTCGGGCGCTCCGGCGTCCGGATCACCGGCATCCGGGGACCCCCCGCCGGCCTCTGGCTCCCCCTCATGGCCCGCCAGGCTCTTCGCCAGCTCGGCCTGCTGTTCGACCAGCGTGCGGAGATCCTCCTCAACCCCCTGGAAGGACTCTTCCAGCGCCGCACGGCGGAACCGTTCCAGCGCCGCCTCCAGCTGTTCCTGGAGCGTCTCCCGGGCCTCGGCCAGCCGTCCCAGCTCCTCCGCGGTGTCCATGCGGCGCCCGGACTCCAGGGACTCCATGAGTTCGGAGAGCCGCTGGGCCTCTTCGCCTCCGCCCAGCTCCGCCAGGATCTCTTCCAGGGCCGAAATCCGCTCCGAGAGGCCACCGTCGGCGTCGCCCAGGCTGTCCAGGGAGCGGCGGGCCTCGGCCAGCTCCTCCCGGATGGCGTCCACCTCCGAACCCAGCGCCTCCTGGCCCCGGGCCGCCTCACGAACCGCCTCCCGCTCCTGAAAGTCCCCACCGGAACCGCTCCGGCCCACCCGGGCCTCGGCGGCCTGCTCCCGGAGTCGACGGGCTTCCCTCCCGGAGCGCCCCACCAGACTCTCGACTCGCTCCTCGGCGTCCCCGACCCGGCTCCGGGCCTCGGCCCGCACCGCCGCCTCCGACGGAGCCCGGAGGCGATAGCGGGGGCTCACGGCCTCCTGTCCGGCGGGGGAGACGTCCACGGCCCGGGCCCAGAGCAGGAGCTCGCCACCGCCTGGTGGCATGCGTCCCGCAAGCTCAAGGGTCGGCGCCAGCCGCAGCTCACGCCGGCCGTCCAGGGGCACCACCTGCACCTCCGGATCGCCCACCTGGCCGTCGGCTCCCAACGGCGCCACCCAGAGCTCTACCCGGGCGAGCCCCACATCGTCGGTGGCCTCCAGGAGGATGGGAAGCCGGAGGGAAGCCGGGAGTTCGGTGTCGCCTCCGGGCCGGGGGAGCGCCACGCTGGGGGGGGCGTCCTCCACCAGCGTCACCTGGAAGTCGGGAGGAAGCCGCAGGGGATCCACCTCCCCTCCGCGGGTCGTCCAGGAGAGACGACCCGACCGGACCGGTTGCCACGCTCCTGCCACCCCACCCTCTCCCACCGGCTCCAGACGGATCGCCACGTCGCCGGCCTCGTGCAGGAGGAGAAGTTCTCCCCCATCCCCGGAGATCCGGCCCTCCAGGGTGACCCGGGTCCCGGCCGGGATCTCCAGCTCGGCAGGGAGGCCCCGAAGGCGTTCCGAGTCCCGATTCATGTAGCGTGGAAACTCGAGCTCCACGGACAGGTCGGTGAGGAGGAGGGCATCGGCGGGCTCCAGGAGGAGTTCCGGACTCCGCGCCCCGTCGGCGGCGGTGGCCCAGACCCGCACCCCGGCGTCCAGGGGCGGCAACTGGAAGGCGCCATGTCCCTCCGTCACCACCACCGCCATGCGCTCCACAGGCTCTCCGCGAAGCTGCCAGTGGAGGGTGACCCGGGGCCGCTCCGGCGCCGAGATCCTCACCTGGGGGCGGTCGCCTCGAGCGATGGGGGTCTCGGGGCCGAGCAGCTCCAACGGTGGGAGAATGGGCCCGGCCAGGACTGCGGTGGGACCGAGAAGCCCGCCCACGGCGGCCTGGCTCCGCTCAGGTGCCAGGATCAGCGCGCCGGTGGCCAGGAGGGCCAGGACGGCTCCCACGCCCCCCAGGGTCCGCAGCAGCCGGGCGAGTCCCTGCCCGGGCCGGCCCGCGAGCCGCGCCGGGGGGCCCTGCATCCTGGCCAGGAGCGTCGCCGAGCCGGCGTGGATGAGCGCCGGTGACGCCCCGTCCGGCGGAGCCCGGTCCAGCTCGAGCTGCGCCCGAAGGGCTCCCCGGGGCAGCCCGGCCTGCCGCTCCACCTCGCGAGTGAGCCACTCGTCACTTCCCCAGCGGCGGAGGAAGCGGATCAGGAGCACGCCGCCCGCCCCCAGGAGGAGGAGGCCGACCACCACCAGGAGGAGAGGAGCCGGAGATCCCGCCGCCCACCCCGGCCCCACCAGGAGCCACGCCAACAGGAAGACGCCGGCGGCGAGCCCCAGCATGCCCACCACCGCCACCCCGGCCCCCATCTGGTGAAGGTGGCGACGCACGGAGGCGAGCGCACGGGCGGGGCTCGGCGCGGGGCTCACGGAGCCATCCGGGTCAGGGCGTAGACGAAGAGGTTGACCCCCATGCGGAGGGCCTCCTCCCGGACGTCGGGGGCGGTCCCATGGACAGTGGGGTCTTCCCACCCGTTGCCCAGGTCCGATTCGTAGGTGTAGAGCACCACCAGCCGTCCCTCATGGAAGATCCCGAAGGCCTGAGGAGGGTTTCCATCGTGCTCGTGGATCTTGGGGAGACCCTGGGGGAACTCGTAGAAGGCCGAGAAAATGGGGTGGTCCGATGGAAGCTCGACCAGGGGGCGGTCGGGGTAGAGCGCCGCCATCTCCCGGCGAAACGCCTCGTCCATCCCGTAGTTGTCGTCGGCATGAAGGAGCCCGCCGCCCTCCAGGTAGCGGCGGAGCGCCACCCGCTCTTCCGGGGTAAATGCCACATTCCCATGGCCGGTCATGTGGATGATGGGGTAGTCCGGGAGGGTGGGGTCGAGGGGTGTCACCACCGACTCCCGAAGCGCGGTGGGGATGGCGGTGCGCTCCCGGATGGCCTCCAGGAGGTTCGGAAGGGACGACGGGTTCGCGTACCAGTCCCCTCCACCCCCGTACTGGAGCCGGCCGATGGTGATCTCTGTGGTGGCCGGCCCGACCACACGGTCCACGCCCATGCGGACCCCGTCCCCGGAGTCGTAGCCCGGGGTCAGGGGGAGCAGGACGAGGAGGAGGGCCGGGACGAACACAGAGGCTCCTTGGATGCAGGTGTAGGGGAGGGACGACCGGGCGCCTATGGCACCCAGGCACCCTCGGAATTCAGGACCCGTCGCACGCACGGACCGGCTCGGCTCAGGACCCGTCGGACTCCGGATCCGCCGCCACCTCCTGAACCAGGGAATACGCTTGGTTCCGGGGCACGCGCAAGCGCTCGGCCACCTCCCGCGCCGCGCGACTCGGCGACCGCCCCTGATCCAGGAGCGCCCGGGCCAACGCCCGCACCGCCTGGGCATCGGCTTCGCCGCCGTCGCCGGAACTCCTCGCCGGCGCCACCACCACCGTCACCTCGCCTCGCGGGGGGGTCTCCCGATAGTAGCGGGCCAGGGTGGAGGGGGTTCCGCGCCGCACCTCCTCGTGGACCTTGGTGAGCTCGCGGGCCACCGCCACCTCCCGGTCCTCGGGCCACTCCGGCTCCAGCGCTTCCAGGAGGTCCAGGCACCGCTCCGGCGATTCGAAGACCACGGTGGTCTCGGGAGCGGTGCGGATCCGCTCCAGCATCTCCCGCCGCTCCCTCCCCTTCCGGGGAACGAACCCCAGGAAGGCGAAGGGGATGGAGGGGAGCCCCGACGCCACCAGCGCCGCCAGCACCGCCGAGGGCCCGGGGATGGGCACCACCCGGTGCCCGTCGTCCAGAACCCGGGAGACGAGGCGCTCCCCCGGGTCCGAGACCAGCGGGGTCCCGGCGTCCGAGACCAGCGCCAGCGCCCGGCCCCCACGGAGCCGCTCCAGCACCGATGGGATGCGGGCGGCCTCATTGTGCTCGTGGAGCGACTCCAGCGGGACCCGGAGCCCCAGGTGGTTCAGGAGGATCAGGGTGCGGCGGGTGTCCTCGGCCAGAACCAGATCCACTTCCCCCAGGATCCGGCTAGCCCGGACCGTCAGATCCTCCAGGTTGCCGATGGGGGTGCTGATGAGATAGAGAGTGCCCATGGATCAAGCTATCGGCCGGGAGGGGTGGGCGCGATGGCCGGATGGGACTCCCGCATGTGTGTTCGGGGCGGCGGGCGGTTGGGCGGCGTGTAGCAGGTGGGGGCGCCAGGCGGTTGGGCGCGCCGTGTAGCAGGTGGGGGCGCCAGGCAGCACCCGGGGCCCGCCCCGCGCCATGCGCAGGACGAGCCCCGAAGACCTTCTCTCTCCGCTACCCAGGAAGGCGGCGGCGCGACCCCTCAGAGGTGTCTCAGCGACCTCTCAGCGGTGCCTCAGAGGTGCTCCTGGATCTTCTTCTCCAGGTGGGCCTTGGGAACGGCTCCCACCACCGTATCCACGTGGGTTCCGTTCTTGAAGAAGAGGATGGAGGGAATGGAGCGGATCCCGAACCGGCTGGCGGTGCGGGGGTTCTGGTCCACGTCCACCTTCCCCACGGTCACGCCCTTGCCGGCATAATCCCCGGCCAGCTCCTCCACGATGGGACCCACGATCCGGCAGGGGCCGCACCAGGCGGCCCAGAAGTCGACCACGGCGAGGCCGTCGGCGTCTTCGATGGTGGCGGTGAAGGTCTCGTCGGTCACATTGAGCGTGTTCTTTCCATCGGCCATGTAGTGTCTCCTCAGATGTTCAACGGGCGACCCATCGGTTGGGTCGGTCTCCGATCATGTGTAGAATCTCTTCTCGTTGGCGCTCCGGTTGTTCGGGGCGCGTCCTTCGCCACCCCTTCGATCCGGAGCGTCCATGCCCCCCCACCCCCTTCACCACGTCGCCATCGCGACGCCCTCCATCCGCGAGGCGGCTCCGCTCTTCGAACTCCTGACCGGTGAGACTTGTTCCCCGGTGGAGGAAGTTCCGGCGCAGGGCGTCCGGGTGGCCTTCGTGGGGACCCTGGAACTCATCGAGCCCACCGATCCGGAGGGCGGCGTGGCGCGCTTCCTGGAGCGCCGCGGCCAGGGCCTGCATCACATCGCCTTCCAGGTGCCGGACATCGCCGCCGCCCTGGCCGACGC
>PWZC01000361.1 GCA_003567615.1 Gemmatimonadota bacterium
ACTGGAGAACCGGGCCGATCCCTCGAACCACCTCCTGGACCTCCCCGGTGGTGACATCGGCGATATGGAGGGTGGGCGGATCCCCAAGGCGGAAGAGTGCGACCCTTCGCTCGTCCACCCAGGCGTAATAGCCGATGTCGTCCAGCTCCGGGAGGAGCCGCTCCGGCGGACCCCCGTCCAGGGGGTAGCGGACCAGGTGCTGGGAGACACCATCCATCTCCACCCGGACGACGGAAATGGCATCACCGGAGGGCATGAGGCGAGGCGAGTACTCACTTTCCCGGGTGCGGGTCACGGCCTCGATCTCTTCATCCCAGGCCGAGTAACGGAAGATGTCGGTACCTCCATCGGCCGTGGCGGACGAGAAGAGAAGCCGGTCCTCGTCCAGGAAGGCGGGCTGGTTGTCATATCCGTCCCGGTTGGTCACCCGCTTCAGCGATCGAGCGTGGAGGTGGTTGCCGTGAGGATAGACGGTCATGACTACCACATCGGTGGACGGCGGTGGCGGTGAAACAGGCCCGCTCCGGTCTTCCTTGGCTTGTCCAGGTTCGATCCCCCCCCTTGCTTCCATGGGGCCGGCAGCGGAAAACGCCAGGACCAGGAGCGGCACCAGCAGCCCAGGCCGGAGGCTGCGAATGAGGCGAAGCGTGGGGGGACGGGAGGGTTGCATGACGGGTCAGCGCGAGGGGCGGACAGGGCTCATCCCGAGAGCCGAGGGACGGGTGGGGCGCACCCCGCGAGCGGGAGCTCGGCGAAGCCGGAGCCAAGGAGCGTGCGTGGGGTGTCCTACGCCCGGGGGCAAGGTAGGCGCTGGCGTCCCATCACGCCTCCCCCTACACTCCTGCCGGCCCGGAGGCTCCCGCCCCCCGGACACCCTTCCAATCAACCTGGGAAACACCCTATGAAGGCGGCCTACTACACGTCATTCGGTGAACCCTTCGGCCTCGAAACCGTCGCCGATCCCACCCCGGAGCCCCACGGTGTGGTCATCGAAGTCCGGGCCACGGGGCTGTGTCGAAGCGACTGGCATGGCTGGATGGGACACGACCCGGATATCCGGCTTCCCCACGTTCCCGGTCACGAGTTTGCCGGCATCGTGGTGGCGGTGGGTGACCAGGTCCGGCGGTGGCGCGGGGGAGAGCGGGTGACGCTTCCCTTCGTCTGCGCCTGCGGGAGGTGCCCGGTCTGCAGCTCCGGGAACCATCAGGTCTGTCCGGACCAGACCCAGCCCGGGTTCAGCAACTGGGGGGCCTTCGCTCCCCTGGTTGCTGTGGATCGGGCCGACGTGAATCTGGTTGCCCTCCCGGACGATATCTCGTTCACCACCGCCGCCTCCCTGGGGTGCCGCTTCGCCACGGCGTTTCGGGCCGTCATCGATCAGGGGCGGGCCCGGGCGGGGGAGTGGGTGGCGGTGCACGGATGTGGTGGGGTCGGCCTTTCGGCCGTCATGGTTGCGGCCGCCGCCGGTGCGCGGGTAGTGGCGGTGGACATCTCCACCGAAGCGCTGGCGCTGGCCCGGGAGGCGGGGGCGTCGGAGGTGGTGGACGGAGGGAGCCGGGACGTGGTGCCGGAGATCCTGGAGCGGACGGAAGGGGGCGCGCAGCTTTCGCTGGATGCCCTGGGGAGTCCCGTCACCGCGTGGAACTCCGTGGCGTGCCTCGGGATCCGGGGCCGCCATGTACAGGTGGGCCTCCTCCCCTCCGGTGCGGCCGGGACGCCTCTTCCCATGGACCGGGTCATCGCCCGGGAGCTGGAACTCCTGGGAAGCCACGGGATGCAGGCCTATCGATACCCGGAGATGATGGCACTCATCAGCGCGGGGCGCCTCCGCCCCGACCGGCTGGTGACCCGCCGGATCTCCCTGGACGAGGCACCGGCCGCCCTCATGGCCATGAGCGAAGGGTTCCAGCCCGGGGTGACGGTCATCACCATGCCACCGCCTCAGCACACCCTGCCAGGGGACGTCCCTCGGGGATGACCTCGAACCGGACCACGTCTCCAACCATCAGACCTGGCACCAGCAGGGGCTGATTGGCCAGGATTCCGGACCGGTCTTCCAGGGACTGCACCTGAACCCACATCCCCTCCGCCTCCGGAGGGCCGCCGAGGAGGACGGGGAACCGGGTCTTCCGGAAGATCCGCCCGTCCGGGTCCACATTGACGGGTGCGGCCCAGTTCCAGGTCTGACCCGGGGATGCGACCCCTGCCACGTCGTTCAGGAAGTCGTGCTCCGAGAGGACGTCCATGGGCCCCATTCCAGTGAGATCGTGCCCGGTTGGATCGTGCCCGGTGAAATCATCCCCGGTGAAATCGTCGCCCGTGAACTCGCCCTCCTCGTCCCAGTCGTCCCAGGGGAGTTCATCCCCCGCCAACCGGTCCCCTTGTGGATCATCTCCGAACCCCCTCCCGAACCCACCCGTCCAGGCCTCGCCGTTCCAGCCCCTCTTCGCCATGTCGCCCTCCCTTTTCCGGGGATCTCTCGAAAGACGCCTGGTGCCGCACCGAGCGGGACCTGACGGTCCAGCGAGCAACATCCCGGCGCCACCGATCCCAGGATGGGCAGGGAAGGGGGGCGGTCCAATGGTCTGATGGGTCTCAGTGGCCGCGAATCTTCCGAGGAGCGTCCGGCAACCCTCGGAGCCGGGGAGAGCGGCGCTGGGGAGAGCGGAGCCGGGGAGAGAGGCGCAGGAAGGAATCTTGAGCGAGCCCTACCCTTCCGATTCGGTGGGGTGCATCCTTTGGGGTACATCCTTGATGTCCAGGAACGCACGAATCCCCCTGGAGTCGTCCCCGGATCGGTGTCACACCTACCCCTGGACCAGGCCGCCGTCATGACCATAGAAATCATCATCGTCCTGATCGGCCTGATGCTGGTACTTCCTGCCATCATCGGGACCTTGGCGAGCAACTCGGGCGGTGCAGGCCCTTTTGGTCCGACCATCACCATCGTCATGGCCGTGCTCGGTGTCGGCCTGTTGCTTTATGGTGGGTTTGCCTATGGCGTCGTGACCCAGCGCGGACAACTCGAGGTTCCGGCCGTCGCAGGGAAGCTTCAGGTCGAACACCCCGTCCAGCGGGTTCACATCATCTCTCCCCTGGACGGCGAGGCCGTGCCGTGCCGGGTGCTGACCATGGGCGTCTATCCCCAAGGGCACGACAAGGATATCTGGGTCCTACTCCGCCCGACGGACAATATGCTGTACCCGCAGTCGGATCATACGAACACGTCGTTCAAGCGGAACGGCGAATGGCAGGTAATCACCCGGTACGGTGGCTCGCTGGATGAAAACTACGAGGTCATCGTCTTCGAAGCCGATGCCGCCGCCTCTCAGTTCTTCACGGCAACCCTCGAAGAATGGAAGGCAGACCTGTTCTTCCCCGGACTGACCGACGAGGAAATGCCTGCGGGCGCAACTGAGCTCGACCGCATCACCGTGACCCTGGCCGAAAACTGTCGCGGCGTGTTTTGAGTCCTCGCGGCAAGCAGCCGGTCGATCCCGGCGAGCCGGTTCTCCGGACTCAACTGCGGCCCCACGCCTCCATGCCTCAGAAGACCGTGTGCTCGCCCCGCTCCACCGAGGTCTCCCCCCGCACAAGCTTCCCATAGTAATCGAAGAGGGTCTCGGAACCGGTGGGCGGGGTGGCGGCGGCGTCGTACCTGCCGGCCTCCTCATCCCATACCAGCATGGATTCGGTTGCGTAGTAGAGGCCGATGCGGGCGAACTCCGCCCGGGCGCGCAGCGGTGGGATCACACGGGACAGCACGCCCAGACCACCGGCGATTCCGCCCAGTAACGCGACGGGCACATGACGGATCCTGGGCTCCCGTCCCAGCAGGGCAAAGAGGTGTTCGGCCTGCTCCATCGGTGTGATGGCCTCCCCGGGTCCCCCGATGGGCAGCACGCGGTCCTGGCGGGCCGGATCACTGAGACATCCTGCCAGATACTCGGCCAGGTCGTCGTCGCTGATGGGTTTGCATGCGGTGAGGGTGCCATCGCCGAAGACGAGGTAGGGCTTTCCCGCCATCACTCGGGCCACCTGCCCGGAAAGGGATTTGAAGTAGGCCGTTGGCCGCACGATGGACCAGGTGATCCCCGAGTCCATGAGCCTCTGCTCGAAGGCGAGTTTGGCGTGCTGGAAGGTGAGCCTGGGCTTCTGGACACAGATGGCCGAGAGCAGGACGAAGTGGGTCACCCCGGAGGCCTGAGCGGCCTCCAACAGATGGATGTGGGCCTGGTGGTCGATGGCCCAGGCATCCTCAGGAGCCCCTGTGCGCGAGGCCATACAGGATACGACGGCGTCGAAGGGTTCTCCTCGGAATCCGTCCCGTTCCATGGAGAGGCGGTCGGTCACATCACCCCGGCGGACCGTGACTCCGGGCTCCGGCAGCGGGGCGGGGGAGCCCGCAGCGCCCGTGGATTGCT
>PWZC01000131.1 GCA_003567615.1 Gemmatimonadota bacterium
CACGAGAACAGAAAAGGCCTCCCCCCCTACCGCGGGGGCTGACCGAAGGCCGCCGCCGGCTGGATGCGGAGCACCTGGCCCGCGCCCTGGTCCGTCAGGAGGTAGAGGTAGCCGTCCGGACCGGTGGCCACCTCCCGAAACCGGGTGTTCAGATCGGCCAGGAGAACCTCCTGGTCGGTGATCCGGTCGCCCTCCAGGGTGAGGCGCCGGATGTGCTGGTGCCGGAGCGCCCCCACGAAGAGATTCCCCCGCCACTCGGGGAAGGCGTCGCCGGTGTAGAAGTCCATGCCGGAGACGGCGATGGAGGGCGTCCAGTGGAGGATGGGCTGCTCCATCCCCTCCCGGGCCGTGTCCGGGGTGATCTGGCGCCCGCTGTAGTCCACCCCGTGGGTGATGGCGGGCCATCCGTAGTTGCGGCCGGACAGGATGAGGTTCACTTCGTCACCGCCCCGAGGGCCGTGCTCATTCTGCCAGATCTGGCCCGTCTCAGGGTGCACCGCCTGCCCCTGGGCATTCCGGTTTCCCCAGGTGAAGATCTCCGGTAGCACCCCTTCCTCCCCCACGAAGGGATTGTCGTCGGGCACGCGTCCATCGTCGTGAAGGCGGAGCGTAGTACCCACATGGTCCGAGCGGTCCTGGGCCCGATCCATGTCACCCCGGTCCCCCACGGTGACGTAGAGGTACCCCTCCCGGTCGAAGTTCAGCCGGGAGCCGTAGTGGCGACCAGGACTCCCCACCGCCGCCGTCTCGATGACCTCCTCCACCTCGGTGAGGGTCAGGTCGTCCAGAACGCCGCGCGCCACCGCCGTGGTGGTTTGCCCTCCACCCGCGTCCTTGGAATAGCTCAGATAGACGAGCCGGTTCTCGGAAAAGTTCGGGTGGAGGGTCACGTCCAGCAGGCCACCCTGACCCCGAGCCACCACTTCGGGCACGCCGGACACGGGATCCGGTAGGAGGCGACCGTTCCGGATCAACCGGAGGCGCCCGGGGCGCTCGGTGACCAGGATGTCCTCTCCGGGCAGGAAGGCGATCCCCCAGGGGTGCTGAAGCCCGTCCGCCACCACCAGGATCTCGAAGTCTCCGACGCCGCCGGGGGCCCGGACGATGTCACCGGCGTTCAGGGGCACGCCTTCGGAGCACCCGGTGAGGGTGATGGAAGCCAGGGCGACGGCCGCCACGGCGAAAAAGGAAGGGGTTCGAGGTCGGTGATCCATGGGGAACGGAGGGCGGGAAGGGGAAGTCTGGTTGGGGTCTCCGGGACGGGGCGGACCGCCAACCGTCGGGAAAACCACGCGTGGGGGTGGGCCGCCACGGTGGACGGGGCCCTGAGTCAGGGTACGCCGAATGGGTCCGTGGGGGTCCGCGGTGCCTGTCGTCCATGGGATCGCGGGTGTAGCGGTGGAACCGGGTAGGTCGTCGCCCCCTGAACGACGACACGGCCCGGGGCGCTGGGCCCCGGACCGTGCCGGTCGTGCTTGATGTCCTGCCTCAACACCCCCGGAGGATCATGAGATGTTGGGGTTGGCGTTCCGCTCCGCGTCCTGGATGGGGAGGCAGGTGAGGGAGCTGTAGGGCTCGTTCTTCTGGTTCAGCCCCGTCTCCCAGGTGAACTCGCCGAGCTCGTCATCGGTGTATCGGAGCATGTCACCCATGCGGGTTCCCTGCATCCACAGCTCCCGACGTCGCTCTTCCACCACCTGTCTCTTGATCTCGGCTTCATCGGTGCTGCTGAAGGCCGGGAGATCGTAGTCGGCGCGGAGGGCGTTGATAATGTCCACCGCCGCCTGGCCACCCCGGACCTCGGCCAGCATGAGCTGGGCCTCACGGCCGGTGGCGAAGGGCTTGTCCGCGGCCTCCGAAGCGTACTTCTGCTGGAGAGCCAGCGAGGTGATGTTGTCGTTCCCCAGGCCGTCAGTCACCTCCACCGGAACCCGGGGATCCGGTACCCCGTCCACTTCCAGGTCCCGGAAGCGGGGGTGGACCGACATGTCCTGGGTGATGTTGTTCCGCTGCGCCACCTTGTTCCGGCGCCGCTGGGTGGTGGTGGCGTAGGTAGCGTATCGGATGTAGTCCACCGGCACCTGACTGGCATCTGCCTCGACCCCGGCGTTGTCCCCCAGATTCAGCCGAGCCCGGGCCCGTCCCACCAGCGCCATGTTCTCGATGTCCTGCACCCCTGCCGACCGTGCCAGCGAGAGCGCCTGGGTGAACTGCTCCTCCGCCATCTCGAAGCCCGAGGAGCGGGGCATGGCGGCGCTGGAGCTGAATGCCACCTCGCAAAAGGTCTCGCTCAGGAGCAAGATGGAGTACCCGGCGTAGGCATGGGCCGTGGCCATGAGCTCATCCCGGTTGGGCACATCGCCGGGATCCCACCCCTGGATCCGGTCCACGGCGTCCAGCGCCGTGAACCGCGAGGTCTGAAGCGGCCGCCACGTCCCGTGGCTGGCAAAGGCCTCGCACCCGGTGGCGCCGAAGTTCCGGACCTCCTCGTTCCGCGACCCCCAGATGTTGTAGTTCCGGAGCCCGGACGATGTCCACCACTCGTCGGCGAAGAGCCCGGTGGCCACGCTGGTGGAGGTGAAGGCGCACTCGAAGTCCGCCACGGCCCCCAGCACCAGTGTCTCGGCCAGTCCCGGGTTGTCCAGCTCCCTGGCTTCTACCTGTCCAGGCAGGTCCACGTCCAGAAGGGAGTCGCAGGCTGCCGTCGCTGCCAGAAGTGCGCCGGCCAGGGCCAGGCCCAGCGCCTTCCCCGATCCCCTTCGGTTCGTTGCTCGTCTCGTCATCATGTGCATCTCGGTCATCTCCTTTGGATTCCCTGGTCCATGAGTCTTCCTTCCATCTGGTCGCATGGACATCAGAAGGAGAACCGGAAGTTGACAGTGGCGGTCTTGAGCGGCGGCCAGACAGCCTGCTGCTCACCGGGGAAGGACTGACCGGGACGCCCGATCTCGGGATCGATGATCTCCACCTCACCGTAGTTGGTCACGTTCTGCTTGACCCAGAGCGTCGCCACATTCCGGGCCGCCACATTGACGGAGGCCCGGTTGATGCCCAACCGATCCACCCACTCGTCGGGGATGGAGTACCGAAGCGAGAGCTCCCGCAGCTTGAAGAAGTCACCATCGTGGAAGCCGATGGGCGTCCGACCGATGGCCCGGTAGGCCATGAAGATGGGGTCGGTCTGCTCCCAGCTCATCCGGGTGTTCTGGAAGGAGGTGTGGGAGGCATTGATGCCGTTGTCCATGACGATGTGCCCGCCACGGCCGTCCACGCTGGCGTAGAGTCCCCAGTTCCCCACCTGCAGGTTCGAGGTGAAGTTGGCCTCCCAGGTGGGCTCGGTGTGACCCCAGAACACGGCAGGAGCCTCGGAGCAGGGTACTGCGGCTCCTCCCGTCTCAACGCCGTCCTGGCCGGTGCCACCGTCACACAGGAGGTTGGTGACGGCACCGCTGTTTCCGCTCACGAAGTCGGCGGAGACCACCCGGGGGTGGAACCATCCCGCCAAGGGGAATCCGGGGCGGTGCTGTCGCTGCCAACCGGCCCCGATGAACTCGCTCTCACCCAGGTCGTCGACTTCATTCCGCATGAGGCCGAAGCCCATCCCCAGGTCCCAACGGAGGTTGTCCCGATCCATGGCCACGAAGTCGGCGCTGAGCTCGGTCCCCCAGTTCTTCACGAGCCCCACGTTCACAAGCTGGGAGCCCGGGAATCCGTCGGACGGTGCCAGGGGACGGGCCACGATGGCGTCCCGGGTGTTGCGGAAGTACTGGGTGAAGCCCAGAGAGAGGCGATCCTCGAAGAAGCCGGCGTCGAAGCCGAACTCCAGCTCTTCACCGCGCTCCGGCGAGAGCTCCGGGTTCCCGAACGCCTGGGGCGTGAGCACCGGCACGTCGCCAGGGCCCGTCTCGGCCCGGTAGAGTCGGGCGGCGGCGAAGACGTCGGGCTGCTGCCCCGCGGCGCCGAAGGCGGCTCGGAGCCGGAACTGGCTGATGGCGTCGATGGTCCAGAAGTCCTCTTCGTGCATCACCCAGGTTCCGCTGATCTTGGGGTACACGGCAGCGTCGAACTCGGCGCCGAAGGCCGAGTTGTCGTCCATCCGCACGGCGGCGGTGACGAAGATCCGCTGCTGCCAGTCGAACTGCTGCTGCAGGTAACCACCCACCGTCACATTGTTGATGATGGACTCGCTGGCGGTGGACTCGGCGGCACCGCCCACGGTGGTCACGGTCCGGGCCGGGAGCTGGTCACCGCGGCTGAAGGTGGTCCACTCTTCCTTCCCCAGGTACTGGAACCCGGCGGAGGTGGCCATGCCGATGTTCTCGCCCAGGCCCCAGCGGGCGGTGGCCGAGTAATCGAAGGTGGTGAAGGTGGCCCGGAGCCGGGTCACGTCCCGACGGCCACGGGAGTTGGC
>PWZC01000016.1 GCA_003567615.1 Gemmatimonadota bacterium
GGGTCGTCGCCGCGGATGAGGCGGGAGAAGGTCGCCCGGAGATCGTCGCTCTCGTCGAAGAAGTGGGCCGGACCCATCCCGGCGGGATTCCGCTTCCGGGCGATCCCTGCCACACCTGCTTCCTCCGCGGCCCGGGGGAGGGGGCCCATGAAGGCGCAGTTCAGGTAGTGGAGCTCCGGGGGGAGGGAGAAGTGATGGCGGAAGGGGGAGGGCATGGGCGGGAGGGCTTTGGCGGAGGCGTGTAGTTTGCGGGCCCTGGGGGGCACGAGGACGCAGGGGGCGTCGTGGGAGAGTGGCCGAAGGCCCGATGATAAGGGGGGGCGGAGGGGACGGGAAGTGGAGCGGAAGACCGAGGCCCCTGCACGCCTCGACTCAGGTGCTCTGCCAACCGGACGGCCCATTCCCGTGCTCGTCCTCTGTTGATATCCTCGTCCTCTGTTCCGGTGCGCGCCTTCTGTGGGTCGGAACCGGAATCGGGGGTCCAATTCCAGGGAGGCACGGAGGGGGCCCCGCTTGGAGGGTACCTAATGCTGAACGGACGGGGATTTCAGGACCTCCGTTCAGCAAAGGGCACCTTATTCCCCCCCTGATGCGATGGGGTTGCTCAACCAGATCGCCCCGGTACCAGACCGCCCAGCAGCGCCTCGCCGGTTCGGCGCACTGAGCCGTCCATCGACCGGCGTCCGGTCAGAGCGGGTAGCGGTAGAGCTGGAAGCCCTCTTCGAAGTAGGGCTCGAGCCAGCCATCATTCCAGGCCAGGACATCGTCCCGGGTCTCGGCAATGATCTCGAATCCGTACTTGAGGTATGCACGCCGAGCCCACTCCGCTTCGGGGTGGGCAATCAGGACCATCTCCCTGCGCCCTCGTCGACGGCTCTCATCGCGGGCAAAATCCATGAGCTGGCCGCCGTAACCATTTCCCACATGGTCCGTGTGCAGATAGATGTAGCCCAGATAGGTGGCATCTTCGCCGGCAGGCTGAAGCGAAATGGTGCCGGCAACCTGCCCGTCCAGAAGACCCACGAAGAAGTCGCGTTTCTCGAAGTTTTCCCGGGCCCAACTCTCATTCACATAGTGCTCGTCCAGATCTTCCGGATCGACGAACTCCTCGTACCACGATGCCGACGATCGGACGATCCGGATGATGTCGGGAGCGTGCCCCCATTCGGCCGCACAGATCTTCAGGTCGGGCGTGGTCGGTGGGTCGAGCACGGCAGCGCTGCCGGCGGAACTCTTCTTTGCGAACGACATGATTCGCCTGGTCTCCCTGCGGAGGTCTGAAAAGGGATAAGCATTGAAGTCTAACAGGGTTCGAGCCCCGGTGTGGGCACGAATTCCGCGAAACGAAATCCTCCCGCTGGCTCCCGGCTTTCAGCTACCTTGTGCACGATGGACTTCCCCGGCATCGATCCACGAACATCCGAGAAGCGCCCCCATGAATCTCTTCCCCGCCGCCCTCTTCGCCTGTGTCATTCGCTCACTCCGGGCATCGGCGCTGGCTGCCCTGGCACCGGCGCTGTTCGCGGCCTTCCTGACGGGGATACCGGGGATGGCGCTGGCCCAGACGGCGACCTCGGCCCCCACCGGGTCCCCGGACCTCCTCACCCCCTACGAGGCGTCGGGGCTCACCCGCTACACCACCCATGCGGAGATGGTGGAGTACCTCCGTGCGGTGCAGGGGTCCTCGGCGGAGATGGTGCTGGGGCGCTACGGGACCACCATGGAGGGGCGGGAGCTCCCCTTCGCCCTCTTCAGCCGTCCCGGGGTGTCCACCCCTGGGGAGGCCCACGCCAGCGGGCGCCCCATCGTGCTCATGGGCGCCAACGTCCACGGCTTCAACTACCTCCTCCGGGAGTCTCTCCTGGTCATGATCCGGGAGCTGGCGACGCCGGGGACGGAGCTGAACGCCCTCCTGGACCACATCATCGTCCTGGTGGTGCCTTCCAAGAACCCTGACGCCCTCTCCCTGGACAGCCGCTTCAACCCTATCGGGGCGGACCTGAACCGGGACTACATGACGCTGGATCAACCCTCCATGGCCGCCTTCGTGGGCGAGATCCTGAACCGGTGGCACCCCCACCTGGTGGTGGATGGTCACGACGGCGGAGCGGTGCAGTACGGCGGAGCCTACCCCTACAACCTTCTCTATCAGGGGCCCGCCATCGCCACCGCCGATCCGGCCCTCACCGAGCTGCTGGACCAGACCGTCTTCCCCCACCTGAACCGGCGTCTGGAGGCAGAGGGCTATCGGGCCTTCTACTGGGCCTACGCGGACGGCGACCGGTGGATCGGCGGGGGCTCGGCACCCCGGATGGGGCGGAACTACGGTGGGCTGGCGAACAAGGTCACCATCCTTTTCGAGCTCGAGGTCTGGCACGATGCCGAGACCGCCATGGGGACGGGGCTCACCGCCTTCGGCGCGGTCCTGGAGTACGCTGCGACCGGGTCCGACGAACTCCTCGCGGTGGTGGAGGCCGCTCGGCGGAGCACGGTGGAGTGGGGCGAGCGGGCGGAGGGGACCATTCCGGTGCGGGCCGCAGTGGAGCCGGAGTCCTTCCGGGTCACCTTCGAGACCCGGGACCCCGCCGATCCCGAGGGCCTCATCACCGTCCGGGACGCCGAGCTGGTGAAGCGGCCCGTGGGCACCGCCTTCCGCGACCGGCCGTGGGCCTACGTCCTCCCCCCTGAGGCCCGGGAGGCGGTGGCCCTCCTCCTGCGCCACAACATCGAGGTGGAGCGGCTCACGGAGGCGGTGGATCGAGAGGGGAGCCGGTACACCCTGGCCTCCGTGGAGTGGGAGGAAGCGGTGAACGGCCAGCGCGCCGCACCGGTCCTGGAGGTGGGTCGGGAGATCCACGGGATGGTGGAGCTCCCCCGCGGGGCGTGGGTGGTCCGGACCGGCCAGCTTCTCGGCCGGGTGGTGAGCCAACTCCTGGAGCCTGAGGCGGAGGACAACCTCTTCTACTGGGGGCGGATGACCTCCCTTCTTCCCCTGCCGGAGCTGGCCGTTGACGGGACGACTGAAGGCGGAGAGGAGGCGCTGATCCCCCTGGTCCGCCTCATGGAGCCCATGGGTCTTCCGACGCAGCGGGTGGGAGGCCGCTGAGGCGCCATCCTCCCCCTCCCTCTGAAATACCTCCCGACGGCCCCAGATGTGCGACCGTGACTAAGGCCCGAGGAGGACAGCCGGTACGACTCCGATACCATCGGTCCTTCGATATGCGACAGGACCGGTGTTGATGACGATGGCGTCCAGTAGGTCCTTGCCCAAGCGGTCCCGCAACCAGTGGAGGTGCTGGACGTCATCGTCGGAGATCGATCTGGCGAGCTTGACCTCCATGGCTACCACCCTCCCATCGGCGCGCTCGACCACCAGGTCTACCTCCTGTCGCCCTCCCTTCGTCCTAAGGTGCCTGACCTCGGCCTCTGCCGCCTGTGCGTAGGTTTTCACCGACTGGGTGACCAGGGCTTCAAACAGGTGTCCGAGAAGGGTCCCGTCGCGCGGGATGGTGGCCGCGGCCTCGCCACCTTCCACGAGGGTGTCCACACCCGCACCGAGGAGCCGGGCAGCCAGGGCCGGATCGGCCAATTGGTGCTTCTCCGGCCCGGCCAGTCTCGAGAAGGTGTTTCGGCTCGGGATCCATGCGGGAACGGGGTCGAGGAGCCAGAGCCGATGAAGCACGTCCCGATACCGGATCACGGTGGACCTCGACGGCTTGTCGGCTTCCCCTGGTGTCGCAGCGTCTCGGATCGATTCCAGCGTGGCCGTGGTCGAGGACGCCGCCGCATAGGCTGCCAGCCATTGGCGCAATGACTCGGGCCTGCGGACCGGATGCCCGACCTCTTCGAAGTCACGGTCGACGACCCGGGCAATATAGCTGTCGAGTTGTGCGCGTCGGGCCCGTCCCGGCAGAGGGCGGATGGCCGGGAATCCCGAGGCTACGATCTCCTCGGCGTAGGCCTCCAGCCCAAGGGACGTCTCACCCTCCAGGGCACCGGCCCTCCCTCCCAGAAGATCGCGGAGTCGTACTGTCGGCGGGCCCAGACCGCGTTCCGCAAGACTCATGGGGCGTAGCCGGAGCCGGACAATACGGCCCGCGCCCGAGTGGGTTTGGGGTGACTCGGGGGAGGCAGAGCCAGTGAGCAGGAATCGGCCCGGCTTCGGGTCCAGGTCCACGGCCCGACGCACCGCGTCCCATACCTCCGGCACCCGCTGCCACTCGTCCAGAAGCACGGGCTCGATCCCGGACACGGCCCGCGCGGGCTCGGCCCGAGCAAGGGAGGCTTCGGCCGGGTCGTCGAACCGGCGGACGGTCCTGGCACGCTGCATCGCCGTCTCAGTCTTCCCCACAGCCTTGGGACCTTCGAGGGTGACGGCCGGGAGCCCGATCA
>PWZC01000127.1 GCA_003567615.1 Gemmatimonadota bacterium
ACCAGGGCCTCATCATGACTGAACCCAACCCAAGGCAGGAGAACTCCGAGATGGCCATGACCCTTCGTCCTTCCCCAACACGCACCGGACGACCGGCGACGGGCCGGACTCCGATGCCGGCGTCGGAACGCACCCGGAGGCGGGGTGCCTTCTTCTCACAGCCGCCGAGGCCGGGTGCCTCCATCCCACAGCCTCGGAGCCGGGGCGCCCTCTTCCCGGTGCTGGGGCTGGCGCTGGCAGCGCTGGTGACCGGCGCCCCCACGCTGGAGGCCCAGGAGCGGAGCTACAGCGATGTGGTGCCGTCGTCGGCCCGGACCCAGGCGGGGCTCTTTCATGTGCACCAGGTCGACGACCGGCTCCTCTTCGAGATTCCCGACTCCATTTTCGGGCGGGACATGGCCATCATGAGCCGGTACGCCAAGGTCCAGGACGGGGTCGCCAACGGAGGCGACCGGATGGGTCCGAACCTGAACGTCCAGTGGGAGAGCCGGGAGGGACGGGTCTTCCTTCGGGCGGTGTCCCACTCCAACACGGCGGACCCGAGCGACAACGTCCACGTGGCGGTGCAGAACTCCAATTTCCCGCCGGTGCTGGCCAGCTTCCCGGTGGAGGCGCGGGGGCAGGGGACGTCGGTCATCGATGTGACCGACCTCTATCTGGGTGACCACCCTGCCTTCTCCTTTCCCCGGGCTCGGCGGGCGCAGCTCGGCGTGCGGGGGTACGACCGGGACCGGAGCTGGCTCGAGTGGAGCCGGAGCTTCCCCATCAATGTGGAGATCCGGGTGGTGCGGAGCTATGCCGCCGACAACCCGCCCACCGACGTGCGCGGCGGGACCCTGTCGTACGAGGTGAACCACTCCATGATCCTCCTCCCGGAGGAGCCCATGATGCCCCGTCTGGCCGACGAGCGAGTCACCTACATCAGCGTCACCCAGACGAATTACTCCTCGGACTTCCAGGGGGTGCGGCCCTACCAGTATCTGCGGCGCTTCCGCCTGGAGCCCTCGGACCCGGAGGCCTTCGCCCGGGGCGAGCTGGTGGATCCGGTGGAGCCCCTCATCTGGTACATCGACAACGCCGTCCCCGAGAAGTGGATCCCCTACTACATCGCCGGCCTCCTGGAGTGGCAGGAGGTGTTCGAGGAGGCGGGGTTCAAGAACGCCCTGGATGTGCGGGTCGCCCCCAGCGAGGACGAGGATCCGGAGTTCAGCCTCCTGGATGCCCGGTACTCGGTAATCCGCTACGTGGCCACACCCACCCGGTCGGCCAATGCCGGGGGGGATGTGGTGGATCCCCGCTCCGGCGAGGTGATCCGGGCCCACATGAACATGTACCACGGGCTCGATGAGCGGCTCCGCTGGTGGCTCGTGTCCCAGGTGGCCACAGCCAACCCGAACTTCCGGACCAACCGCCTCTCCGACGAGGATCTGGGTGAAGCCATCCGCTACGTCGTGTCCCACGAGATGGCCCACGCCGTGGGACTCCCCCACAACCAGCGTGCCAACTTCGTCTTCCCGGTGGATTCGCTGCGGAGCGCCGCCTTCACCGCCGAGTGGGACCACTCGGCTTCCACCGTTGGACGGACCCGCTACAACTACGTGGCCCAGCCCGGCGACGGAGTGAACCCGGAGCGGCGGGCCGGGGCGTGGGACCGCTTCGCCATCATGTGGGGCTACCGACCCATCCTGGAGGCCTCCACCCCCGAGGAGGAACTGGAGACGCTGAACCAGTGGATCGTGGAGCGCGCCGACCGGCCCTGGTTCCGTTCCGCCCTTCCCCAGTTCGGGATGGATGTGGAGTGGGATCCGTACCGCATGACGGAGGGAATCTCCGATGATCCGGTGCGGGCGGCGGAGTACGGGATGCGAAACCTCCGCACCGCCACCGAAAGCCTCATGGACTGGGTGCTGGAGCCGCTCTCCGACTACTACGAACTGGAGACCCACTATCTCCAGAACCTCACCCAGTGGAACCGGTACGCCGAGCACGCGGCGGCGGCGGTGGGCGGGTCGTGGACCCACCACAAGCGGGTGGGAGAGGAAGGGTGGGTCTACACCCCCATCGAGCGGGACTACCAGCTCCAGGCCATGGCCTTCATCGATGAACACGTGCTCCAGACGCCCACCTGGGCGCTGGACATGGATCTACTGCGCCAGTTGGAGCATGCCGGTGCGGTGGAGCGGATCCGCGCCTACCAGGAGCTGGCGGTGCAGCGGTTCCTGAACCACGCCCGGCTGGCCCGGATGATCGAGCACGAGGCCTTCATGGGCGATGAGACGTACCGGCCCGCGGACATGCTGGACGACGCCCGGGGGATCATCTGGCGGGAGCTGGGGCAGGGCGGCTCCATCGACACCTTCCGGCGGAACCAGCAGCGAGCCTACCTGGACCAGGCCCACTACCTCCTGCATGAGGCCACCTCCAACCACTGGTCGCCGCCGGCCAGCGGGAACCTGCGGGTGTCGCGGAACGACGACCCCCCGCTGAACGCCGACCTCCACATCGGGCAGTCCGACATCCGTCCCCTGATCCGGGAGCAGCTCCGGATGCTGAGGGATGAGATCGAGGGGACGCTGAGCCGGGGCGTGCAGGACCGCATGACCCGGATCCATCTGGAGGATGCTCTGGAGCGGATCGGGAGGGCGCTGGGGTAGGGACCAGGGCAAGGGGGGCATGGTTCTGCTGGCACGGGACCGAGCCCCCCCGGTAGGGCAAAGCAACTTCCACGGAAGCAGCCTGCGGCGGCTCGGGTGGCGGACACGCCCGGGCCGCCGTTGGTGTGTCCAGGGTCGAATGCGCGAGCGTGCTTGCCCCTGCTACCCCACCCGACCGGGGCCCCGCCGCGCCGGGATTTGCACCTCGAGGACCTCCCCGTCGCGAATGACCTCCACCGACACCGCGCTGGCGTCCGGCACCCGACCCAGAGCGTGGATGAACTCCAGGGCGCTGGTGACGGACGACCCGTTCAGGGCGGTGATGAGATCGCCCGGCTGGAGACCGCGATTGGCCATCCCCACTCCCAGGTGAAGGACCACCACTCCGGCCGATTCGTCGGGAAGGGCATACGTCCTACGGTCCTCGGAGCCAGGCTCGGCCACGGTCACCGAGCGAACCCGGGCGATGGTTCGCTGCCGCTCGGTCGAGACGAAGTCCACCTCCGGCACACCGGACAGGAGCCGGCGGGCCACCCGGACCCGGGCGCCGGTGCGGACAGCCAGGGCCAGGCCGTCGGAGGGGCGGGCATCCACCTCCCGCAACTCATCCCCGCCGGCCTCCCGCAGGTGGAGGCTTCCGATGTACGTCCCCTCGCGCATGTCGTGGATGCGCACCTCCGCCAACTCCACCTCCATCGTACTGAGAATGGAGGCCATGAGGTCGTGGGTGAGGGGCCGTGCGAAGGGCTGAGCCTGCAAGACCCGGAGGATCGCCTCGGCCTCCACATTCCCGATCCAGATGGGGAGGAGCTCTTCCCACCCCTCATGCACCAGCGCCATGGGGGCTCCGGTGGCCAGGTCCACCCCCACCGTAGCCACCTCTACCTCAAGCCACTCGTCCTGGTCCACGGCCTGGGCCGCCAGGGGAGCAGGGGCAACCAGGCCCGGTAGGAGGGGGAGCAGGATGAAGAGTCCAAGGAGCCGGAAGAGCCGCGCCGGGTCTGGACTGCGGGGGGCCGGGGTCGGGTGAAGCCCGGCCGGCTTCAGATTGCGAGGGGCCGGGGTCGGGCGGCGGGGGGCCGGATTCAGATTGGGGACGGCCGGGGTCGGGCGGCGGGAGGTGGACACGGGGACCTCCGGGGGCGGAAGAGGAAGGGCTCCAGGCGGAATGCGGGCGCCGCGAGGGGTGTGCCGCAAACTACGCAGAGTGAGGCTGTCCCCGCACCGTATCTCCCCCTTACGCCCAACAGAGTTCCGGGCGGGGGCGGCACTTGGACCGGGTAGAATCTTCACCACGCGGTCTTCCTAACGGTCGCGGTTCGAATTTGACCCGCTGAGCGGGCCCAATCTTCACCACGTGGGCCCAAACGGCGTCGCGGTTCGAGTTCGACCCGCTCAGCGGGCCCAATCTTCACCACGCGGGTTCGGGAAGCGTCGCGGTTCGATTTTTGTCCGGGACCGCGGTCGTCTTCGGGCACGCCCGGCGACGGCCACCGAGGGCGGAGCTGTTCAGGCGTCGCCCCCCACCTGGACCCCGGCCCCCGCCAGGAGCGAAACGAAGCCCGCCTCGTCCATGACCTCCACGCCCAGCGCCCGGGCGCGCTCCAGCTTGGACCCGGCGCCCTCCCCCGCCACCACCACGTCGGTAGAGCCACTCACGGAGCCGGTGACCCGGGCGCCCAGCCCTTCGGCCAGGCGTTTGGCCTCGCTCCGGGTCAGACGCT